>NZ_JBHYVB010000054.1:0-3518 GCF_042750115.1 Streptomyces sp. NPDC059455 | reverse complement strand
CCGTGGCGCCAAGGCCCCCCAAAATTGGGGGGGGCGCCTCTCACGGGGTGGTGGGGTACTTGTAACCCGCGCCCGGGGGGGGGGCCCCCCCGCGGCCCGCGGCGGCCAAGCGCCATCTGAGGGAGGCCGCTCGGTTCGCCGAGCGGGTCACGCGCGGCGCCGCGCGGCGGCAGCAGTCCGAGGAGTGGGCCGCCCAGCAGCTCGCCTTCCTCCGCTCCGACCACCCCGACGCCCCCGTTCCGCTGCCCGACGCCGGGGCGGAGATCGCCGTCCTCGAGCGCTTTCTGCACCAGGGCGGGACGCTGGAGGAGGCCGAGCGCGCCCGCGTCGCGGCCCGGGTAGGAGAGCGGGTCGACGCGTACCAGCGGATGTACGCCGCGGAGGTGATCCGCGCGGCGGTCCAGCGGTCGGAGCCCGAGACGGCCGGATACTCCACCTCCGGATCGGTGCAGTTCATCGACTGGGCCCCGCCGGGCTGGGGGGACGAGCACTGGCTGCGCATCAGTGTGGACGCCGAGGGCACCGCCCGGGTCTCCACCATGCATCGCGAGCGCGACCCGGCCGAGGAGACCGACGACGACCTGGACCTCGACTGGCAGCGGTGCGTCGAGGCCCGCGACCACCTGTGCGAGCTGCGGAAGCTGGCCGAACGGGCCGGGCTCAGCGTGCCGTTCGAGTTCGACGAGTCACCCGCGCGGCCGGTCCCGCGCACGGCGGCCCGCCCCGCCCACCACCAACGCACCGGACCCAAGGTCCGCCACCATGACCAGGAGACGCAGTCATGACCGAGGCAGCCAACTCCCCGGGCCGTGCGGACCGCAGCCTCCCGGCCTTCGCCGAGGAGCTGGTCGGCACGCTCAGCGTCCACTCCCAGTACGTCCTGCACGGCAGCATCCGGGACATCCACCTCGTCCGCCACGACAAGGATCCCGACGAGGGCGGCCCTGAGCGGTCGTACGACGCCCACCACACCCTCACCGAGGTGTTGTGGAACGCCCTGTGGCAGGAGGGGTACGAGGCGCTGATCCGCTTCGACATCGCCGACGGCTTCACCGTCGTCGCCGGCCCGGCGGACAAGGAGGTCCGCGAGCTGCTGCACGGGCGGGACGCCACCAGACCCGGGCGGGCCCGCCGCGCCGACACCCCCGTCCATCTGGCCGACGCGGAGCGGACCCTGGGCGACATCGTCACCGGCTGGAAGCGGCAGGGGCGGCAGCCGAAGACACCGGACGGACGGCCACGCCCGGACGGACGCCCCCGCCCGGACACCGCACAGCGCCAACAGCCCTACCGGGTGGTGCTGTTGATCGACTACGCGGCGCGGATCCCCACCGATGTCACGCGGCTCAGCGATGCGGAGCGGGACTTCTTCCTCAACTGCCTGAAGCTGGCCGAGGACGCGCGGCCGATCTCCTCCCCGGGCAGCGGACGGCGGCTGTTCAACCCCGTGATCTGGCTCGCCGACGGGGAGCGCGACCTGCCCACCTGGTTGGTGGCGGGCAGCGAACGGGTCCGTACCATCGGCATCCCACTGCCCGACCTGGGCAACCGACGGCGCATGGCCGAGCTGCTGGCCGAGGAGCACACCGCCGCGTCCGCGCCCGAGAACAACGGGGACGACGGGCGGGTGCGGCTCGGCAAGGAACGGCGGCCGGACGAGCACGACCTCGACACCTTTGCCCGCGCCACCGCCGGGCTGACCCTGCGCGCGATGCGGGAGAGCGCCCGGATGGCCCTCGACCGCGGGCTGTCGTTCGCCGAGATGCGGGACGCGGTCCGGGTCTACCAGCTCGGCGTCAAGGACAATCCGTGGCGGGCGGACTACATCCGTGCGCAGATCAAGAAGGGCGAGGCGGATCTGCGGGCGCGGGTGAAGGGCCAGGAGAAGGCGGTCGGCAAGACCCTCGACATCCTCAAGCGCGCCGCGCTCGGCCTGTCCGGCGCCCAGGCGTCCCACCCCGGCAGCCGGCCGCGCGGTGTGCTGTTCTTCGCCGGGCCGACCGGCACCGGCAAGACCGAGCTGGCCAAGTCGGTGGCCAAGCTGCTGTTCGGCACCGAGGACGCGTGTCTGCGCTTCGACATGAGCGAGTTCTCCGCACCGCACTCGGTGGACCGGCTGCTCGGCGCACCGCCGGGATACGTGGGCTACGAGGCGGGTGGCGAACTGACCACGGCGGTGCGCAACGACCCCTTCCGGGTGGTGCTGTTCGACGAGATCGACAAGGCCGACAAGGGGGTGCTGGACAAGTTCCTCCAGGTACTCGAGGACGGCCGGCTCACCGACGGGCAGGGGGTCACCACGTACTTCAGCGAATGCGTGCTGATCTTCACCTCCAACCTCGGGGTCAGGAAACGGACCGGCGAGGGCGGGCGCGAAGGGCGGGTGGCCGAGCCCGGTATGCCGTACCACCAGCTGGAGGAGATCATCCTGGCCAATGTGAAGGAACACTTCGTGGAGGGGATCGGCCGTCCGGAGCTGATGAACCGGTTCGGCGGCAATGTGGTGGTCTTCGACTACATCGATGCCAAAGTGGCCGCAGAGATCTTCGACTCCCAGGTGGGCAACATCCAGCGGGTGCTGCGCGAGGATCAGGGGGTGCATCTGCGCCTCTCCGACGAGGCGCATCAGGCGCTGTCCACCTACTGCACGGCGGATGTCGACAACGGCGGCCGGGGCATCGGCATGCTGCTGGAGACGCATCTGATCAACCCGCTGGCGCGGGCGCTGTTCGACCAGGAGCAGCTGGCGGGCACGGCCGTCACCGTCACCGGTGTGCGGCCCGCCGCGGACGGAACGGTGGCGCTGGACCTGCGGGTGGTACGCACCGGGGCCGCGGCTCCCGGCCCCGGTGGCGGCCGATGAGCGATGGGGCCGCTCCGGCGGGGTGGTGGCGCGAGCCGGACGACGAGGAGGAGGAAGCACCGGCGGGTCCGGCGGAAACGGCCGAACCGGCGGGACGGGCCGGACCGGCCGGACCGGACGCGGCGGGGAAGGCGGACGCGGAGGCCCCCGAGGCGCGGCCCCGGCCCGAACGCCAGCCCGTACCCCAGCCCGAACCCCAGCCCGCGCCGCCCCCGGCCGGGGTCGAGGTGTCCGCGCCCTGCTGGAACTGCCGTGCGCCGGTGGCCCCCCGGGACACCCGCTGCGCGTCCTGCGGCCGTGGGCGCACCCATGCGCTGCTGGTCTGCACCGAGCCCTGTCTGGAGCTCCGCCACGGCCCCGGCCCACCGCTGCGCCTGGGCCGCCACCCGGACTGGGCGCCGCGGACCGCCGCCGCGTTCGCGGGCTGGAACAAGGTCTCCCGCCACCATGCCTCGATCACGGTGGAGCCGGACGGCACCGCCTGGGTCGAGGAGCCCGAGGCGGGCAGCCGCAACGGCACGTATCTCAACGGCGCCCGGATCGCGGCGGGTGTGCGCACCCCCGTCCGCGACGGCGACCAGCTGCGGCTCGGGCTGCGGATCAGCTTCGCCATACGGCTGTACGGACCGGAGCCCGGCACCGGCTGAGCCGGTGC
>NZ_JBHYVB010000053.1:56904-58170 GCF_042750115.1 Streptomyces sp. NPDC059455 | reverse complement strand
CTGCGGCGGGCTTGTTCCCCACCCCGCCCCTGCCCGAACCGGGGGCGGGCCCCGGACCCCATATCCGGGGGCTCCGCCCCCGCACCCCCGCCGGGGCTCCGCCCCAGACCCCCGCTCCTCAAACGCCGGAGAGGCTGAGAGCGGAGCACGCCCGCCCCAGGACCCCGCTCCTCCATCGGAGGGGCTGAGGGCGGAACACGCCGAAACCCCGCTCCTCCATCGGACGAGCTGAGGATGGGGCACGCCCGCCTCAGGGCCCCACTCCTCCGCCGGACGGACTGGGGGAGGAACACGCCCACCCCCAGACCCCACTCCTCCATCGGACGGTCTGAGGGAGGAACACGCCCACCCCCAGACCCCACTCCTCCATCGGACGAGCTTGGGGCGGAACACGCCGAGACCCCGCTGCTCCATCGGACGGACTGCCCGCCCCAGGACCCCGCTCCTCCATCGGAGGGGCTGGGTGGTGAGGCTCCTCTGCCCGCTCCTCGGGCGCCGGAGGGGGCGGGAGGCGGAGCACGGCCGGGCCGGCCCGTGTGCCGCCGTTGTGGGCAATCGTTCCGCGGAGGGGGCACCTCCCAGCGGTAGCTGGGGGAGGAACGGGTGGGCACAACCCGGCCACCGGCGTGCAGTCGGCGGCATACCTCGAGGACGGCTCTTGGGGCGGAGCCCCAGCCGGGTCCGGGGCGGAGCTCCGGTTTCGGGAAGGGGCGGGGTGGGGGCTAGCCATCCGCCGGCCGCCAGCGTCGCACTCGGTGGCCCTCGCCCAGGTCGGTCCAGAGCTCGCCCGGCTCCGCCGCGTCCTCCCAGTCGTCGCCCAGCGCCACCGCCGCCTCCGCCTCCGGATCCGGCTCCAGCGCCGCCGCCATCAGCGCCCTCGTGTACGGGTGACCCGGAGCCGCGAAGACCGCGTCCGTCGGGCCCTCCTCCACCACCACGCCGTGCCGTAGCACCACCACCCGGTCCGCGATCCCCCGCACCACCGCCAGGTCGTGGCTGATGAACAGGCAGGCCAGTTCGCGCTCCCGGCGCAGGTCGTCCAGCAGGCGCAGCACATCGGCCTGTACGGACACATCCAGCGCCGTCGTGATCTCGTCCGCGATCAGCAGATCGGGTTCACCGGCCAGCGCCCGGGCGATGCCGATGCGCTGGCGCTGGCCGCCGGACAGCTGGGCGGGGAGCCGGTTGGCGAAGTCGGGGTCGAGGCGGACGTCGGCGATCAGTTGACGGGCGCGCGACGCCGCCTCGCCCCGCGACCCGGCCGTA
>NZ_JBHYVB010000053.1:5896-56894 GCF_042750115.1 Streptomyces sp. NPDC059455 | reverse complement strand
GCGGGGGGGGGGCCCCCCCCCCCGGGGGGGGGGCCGGCGGGGGCCTGCGGGGGGGGGGGGGGGCCCGCGGCCGAACGTTGGCCGGGGGCCCGCCCCCCCCCCCCCCCGCGACCCGGCCGTACCGAAGAAGCGCAGCGGTCGCCGTACCGCATCGCCCACCGAGCGCCGCGGGTT
Source organism: Streptomyces sp. NPDC059455 (assembly GCF_042750115.1). Taxonomy (NCBI): domain Bacteria; kingdom Bacillati; phylum Actinomycetota; class Actinomycetes; order Kitasatosporales; family Streptomycetaceae; genus Streptomyces; species Streptomyces sp. NPDC059455. The sequence continues at coordinate 56,720 of NZ_JBHYVB010000053.1, read as the reverse complement.
GAGCGAGGTGTCGGCGTTCTGGAAGACGAGCTGGACGGTGCGGCGCAGGGCGAGCGGGCGCCGCCGCGCGGGGGCGCTCAGGTCCCCGTCACCGCCGGACGAGCCGCCCGGCGGGCCACCGGGCGGGCCGTCGGGCGGGCCGTCGGATCGGCCACCTGACGGGCCACCGGACCCGTCATCTGACGAACCACCGGGCGAGCCGCCGGACGCGCCGCCCGACCCACCCCCGGACGCAGCCCTCATCGTTCCGCCCGACGGCTCCCGCAATCCCGCCAGCGACCACGCGATCGTCGACTTACCGCTCCCCGACTCGCCCACCAGCGCCAGCACCTCACCGCGCCGCACGCTGAAGGAGACTCCGTCCACGGCGCGGCTGGCCCCGTAGTCGATCACGACTTCCCGTACGTTCACCGCCTCCGCCGCGTCCCTGGCCACGCCCGCCCTGGGCCGGATCTCCCGCGTACCGTCCTCGCCCACCACCGCGAGCCCCGCGTCCGCGATGCGGGGGACGCTGGCCAGCAGCCGGCGGGTGTACGGGTCGGCGGGGGCGGCGAAGAGGCGTCGGGTGGGGGCGGCCTCGACGACCCGTCCGGCGTTCAGCACGCACACCTCGTCGGCCATCCGCGCGACCACGCCCAGGTCATGGCTGACCAGGACGGCGGCGAGGCCGAGTTCCTCGCGGAGGGCGCCGACCAGGTCCAGCACTCCGCGCTGGGTGATCACATCGAGGCCGGTCGTGGGCTCGTCCAGCACGAGCACCTTGGGCCGGGCCGCGATCGCCATGGCGATGGCGACGCGCTGCTGCTGCCCGCCGGAGAGTTCGTGCGGATAGCGGCGGGCGAGTTCGCGCGGGCGCTCCAGCCGCACCTGTTCCAGCAGTTCCGTGACGGGCACTTCGCCGCCCGCCTCCGCGATCTGCCGTCCGATCCGCATGGACGGCGTCAGGGCGTGGCCCGCGTTCTGCGCGACCATCGCGACCGTACCGCCGCGCAGCCGCCGCAACTCCCGCGCGGACAGCGCGAAGACGTCCTCGCCGGCCACCGCGACGCGCCCGCCCGTGATCCGGGAGCCGTGCCGCAGATGCCCCAGAAGGGTCGCGGCGATCGTCGACTTGCCGCTGCCGGACTCGCCGACCAGGGCCAGTGTCCGGCCGGGGCGCACCTCCAGCGACACCTCCTGGACGACGGGCACCTCGCGCCCGCCCGAGCGGTAGGCCACGGACAGCTTGTCCACCGACACGATGGGGGCCTTTGGAGACGTGGTCATCAGACGCCCTCCCTGATCCGGTCCACGCCCCACGCCTTCGACAGGCCGTCGGCCGCGAGGTTGAGCCCGACCACCATCGTGGCCAGGCCGATGATCGGCGCGAGGCTGGCCATCGGCACCACGGTGATGGCGGTGCGGTTCTCCGAGACCATCAGCCCCCAGTCGGGAGTGGGCGGGTCCGCGCCGAAGCCGAGGAATGACAGCGAGGAGATCAGCAGCACCACCCACGACGCCCGCATCGCGAACTCGACGCACACCACATCGCTGATGTTGGGCAGCACCTCGCGCCGCAGAATCGCCCAGGTGCTCTCGCCCCGGGCCCGCGCCGCGGTGACGTAGTCCTGGGGCACGACGCCGAGCGCGGCACCGCGCACCACCCGCACCACCTGGGGAACGCAGACGACGGCGATGGCCAGCACGATGACCGAGGATCCGGTGCCCAGCGCGGTGACGATCACCAGCAGGACGAGGATCGCGGGGATGGACAGCACCGCGTCCAGGACGCGCATGACCACATCGTCCAGCCAGCCGCCGCGCAGCGCGGCCGCACAGCCGAGGACGGCGCCGAGGGCGATGGTGATGAGGGTCGCGGTGACGGAGACGCCGAGCGCGTACCGCCCGCCGTACAGCACCCGCGTCAGCACATCGCGCCCGTACTGGTCGGTGCCCGCCCAGTGGTCGGCGCTCGGCCCGAGCAGGGCGTGCGAGGCGTCGCCGGTGGTGGGGTGGTACGGGGTGAGCAGCGGGGCGAGCAGCGCGACCACCACATGAACGGCGACGATCGCGAGCCCGATGACGGCCGGGCGGGAGGAGCGCACCGTGCGCCAGGTGCGGGCGGCGAGGCCGGGCCGTACGGGCGCGGGCGGCGGCGTGCTCGCGCTCACGGCGGACGACGGGGCCGGGCCCGCGCCCACAGGCTCCTTCACTGAGCTCTTCGGATCCTCGACGGAGCTCATCGGATCCTCCCTCCTCGGGTGCGGAGCTTGGGGTTGAGGGCCATGGACCCGAGGTCGGCGGCGAGGTTGCAGACGACGTAGACGACCGCGCTGATGAGGGCGATGGCCTGGATGACCGGCAGATCGCGGTTCTGGACGGAGCTGAGCATCAGCTTTCCGATGCCGGGGTAGTTGAAGACGTTCTCGACCACGGCGACGCCGCCCACCAGCCACGCCACATTGAGCGCGATGACGTGCAGCGTGGGCAGCAGGGCGCTGGGCAGCGCGTGCCGGGTGACCACGCGCCAGGTGGTCAGCCCCTTGAGCCGGGCGGTGGTGACGTATTCGCTCGCCATGACGTCGATCACCGAGGTACGGGCCATCCGCACGATGTACGCGGCCATGACGATCGCGAGCGAGGCGGCGGGCAGCCACACCGCCGGGAGCAGCTGCCCGATCCCGGCCCCCGGCCCGTACAGCACCACGGCGGGCAGCACCGGCACGGTGACGGAGAAGGCGAGCACCAGCACGGTGGCCACGACGAATTCGGGGACGCTCATCCCGACCAGGCTGACCGTGGAGATCAGATGGTCCGGCCAGCGGTCGCGGTAGAGCCCGGCCACGACGCCGAGGACGACGGAGCCGGTGACCGCGAAGAGGACGGTGACGACGGCGATCAGGGCCGAGTTGCCGAGGTACTGGGCGACCTCGCCGCCCACCGGCTTGGTGGTGACCAGCGAGGTGCCGAAGTCGCCGTGCAGCGCGCCCTTGATCCAGTCGGCGTACCGCTCCCAGGCGGGCTGGTCGAGGCCCATCTGCTTGCGCAGCGCGGCGACCGCGTCGGGGGTGGCGTCCCTGCCGAGCACCTGGGTGGCGACATCGCCGGGCAGCGCCTGGACGGCCAGGAAGACCATGACCGAGGAGAGCAGCAGGGTGCCGAGCGCGGCGACCACACGGCGGAGGAGGAAAGAGAACATCACGCCCCCTTCAGCCCGATGTGCAGGTAGTCGAACTCGAAGCCGTGCTCGGCGTAGCCGCGCACCTTCCGGGAGATCCCGACGAGCCGGTCGGCGAACATCGGGGTGATCGCCCCGCCCCGCTCGACGACGAGCGTCTGCGCCTGTCCGTACAGCTCGCGCCGGCGGCCCTCGTCGGTCTCCCGGCGGGCCCGGTCGAGCAGCGCGTCGAACTCCTTGTCGGACCAGGCGGTCTCGTTGTACGAGGAGCCGCCGCGGAAGACCTGGTTGAGCAGCTGGTCGACGGGGCGCCCGGTGTACCAGTAGGTGGCCATGAGCGGCTTCTTCATCCAGATCTGGGTGTAGTACGAGTCCGCGGCCGCGGTCTTGACCCGGATCCGGATGCCCGCGCGCCGGGCCGACTCCTGGTAGGCGAGGGCCATGGGCGTGAAGATCGGGTCGTACGAGGAGGTGTAGAGGTCCACCGCCAGCCGCTCGTGCCCGGCCCGCTTCAGCAGATGGCGGGCCTTCTCGGGGTCGTGGGCGGGGTGGGTGGCGATGTGGGAGGGGTCGTGCGGCGGGACGGGGTTGTCCCAGCCGGCCGTGCCCGCGCCCTGGAGCGCGGCCTTCAGGATGTGCGCGGGGTCGTAGGCGAGCTTCATCGCCTGCCGCACCCGCGGATCGGTGAAGGGCTTCTCGGTGGTCAGCATCGGCAGCACGTACCACTGGGCGTTTTCGGCGCGGGCGATGGTGGCGCGGTCGGAGGCGGCGACGACCCGGGCGGTGGCGAAGTCGAGATTGGTCTGGGAGAGCAGATCGACCTGCCCGGCGAGCAGGGCGTTGGAGCGGGCCTGCATATCGGCCACGGTGTAGAAGTCGATCGCGTCCAGGACCGGGCGCCCGGCCCAGTGGTCGGCGTAGGCGGTGACCCGGCCGGGCCCGGCGGCGGTGAAGGAGGAGAGCCGGAAGGGGCCGGTGCCGATGCCGGTGCGGCCGATGGAGCCGGCGCTGCCCTCGGGCACGACGTAGCAGTTGTAGTGGGTGAGCAGGCTGGGGAACTCGGCGTGCGGGCTCTTCAGGGGGACGACCAGGGTGTGGGCGTCGGGGGTGCGCAGCCGCCCCGGGTCGACCAGCGGGGACAGCACGGGGGCCTGCGGGGACGCGGTCGCCTTGTCGAGGATGTGGCGCAGGGTGTAGGCGGCGTCGGCGGAGGTGAGGGCGCGGCCGTCGTGGAAGGTGACGCCGCGGCGCAGCCGGAAGGTCCAGGTGGTCGCCTTGGCGTCGGGCTCCCAGGATTCGGCGAGGTCGGGGGCCACGGTGCCGTCGGTCGCGATCCGCACCAGGCGGTTGTAGAGCGCGCCGAGGTACTCGTACGCGGACAGCGCGCTCGCGGGATCGAGGGTCTCGGCGTCGGAGGCGGGCGGCCGGGCGATGCGCAGGGTGCCGCCGCGGTCGGGCCGCCCGGCCGGGCCCCGGGTGGGCACGGCCCTCGACGGGGAGGCGGAGGCGGCTCCCGAGCAGCCGGTCAGCGCGGCGGACCCGCCGAGCGCGGCGACGGCCGCCGCGGCGGTGGTGAGCACCGACCGCCGCGGTATCCCGGCCGCGGCGGGGGCTGTGCGGTGGGAGATCTCGGACTTGAACGGGGACATGAACGGGGGCACCCTTCCCTTACTCGTTCAGCGGAACGATTGGGTGAAGTTCGTGAACGATAACGACACCGCCCGTTCGGGCCAACCCCTCTTTCGCGGAAATTAACACCAGAAACAGAGTCGTTATCCGGCGCGGAGGGTGGCGCGAAGCCCGGCGCGGAGTACGGATCCCGGGCGGCGCACGGAGTCGCGGCCCCACCGCCCGGCGCTCCCGCACACCGTCCACGTGGCGAAAAACACCGAGCGGCCCCGGATACACCGCCGTAAGGTGGCCGACATGCAGGTGATCCAGTCCACGAAGCTCTCCAACGTCTGCTACGAAATCCGTGGCCCGGTGCTCGAGGAGGCGATGCGGCTGGAGGCGGCAGGACACCGCATCCTCAAGCTCAACACCGGAAATCCGGCGACCTTCGGCTTCGAATGCCCCCCGGAGATCCTCGAGGACATGCTCCGGAACCTCGGCGACGCCCACGGCTACGGCGACGCCAAGGGCCTGCTGTCCGCGCGGCGCGCGGTGATGCAGCACTACCAGACCCAGGGCATCGACCTCGATGTCGAGGACATCTTCCTCGGCAACGGCGTCTCCGAGCTGATCCAGATGTCGATGCAGGGACTGCTGGACGACGGCGACGAGGTCCTCGTCCCCGCCCCCGACTATCCGCTGTGGACCGCCGCGGTCTCGCTCGCCGGCGGCACCGCCGTCCACTATCGCTGCGATGAGCAGTCGGACTGGCTGCCGGACCTCGCCGACATCGAGCGCAAGGTCACCGACCGCACCAAGGCGCTCGTCATCATCAACCCGAACAACCCCACGGGCGCCGTCTACGGCGAGGAGACGCTGCGCGGGCTCACCGACATCGCCCGCCGCCACCAGCTGATCGTCTGCTCCGACGAGATCTACGACAAGATCCTCTACGACGGCGCCACCCACACCCCGACCACCGCCGTCGCCCCGGATCTGCTGACCCTCACCTTCAACGGGCTGTCCAAGGCGTACCGGGTGGCGGGCTACCGCAGCGGCTGGCTCGCGGTCTGCGGCCCGAAGTCCCACGCCGGCAGCTATCTGGAGGGGCTGACCATCCTGGCCAATATGCGGCTGTGCGCCAATATGCCGGCGCAGCACGCGGTGGCCACGGCGCTCGGCGGCCGCCAGTCGATCAACGACCTGGTGCTCCCCGGCGGCCGGCTGGTGGAGCAGCGGGACACGGCGTACGAGCTGCTGACCCAGATCCCGGGCGTCACCTGCGTGAAGCCCAAGGGCGCGCTGTACGCGTTCCCCAAGCTGGACCCCAAGGTCTACAAGATCAAGGACGACCGGCAGATGGTCCTGGACCTGCTGCGGGCCGAGAAGATCATGATCGTGCACGGCACGGGGTTCAACTGGCCGGAGCCGGATCACTTCCGCATCGTGACGCTGCCCGCCAAGGAGGATCTGGCCGACGCGGTGACCCGGATCGGGAACTTCCTGGACGGATACGGCCAACCCTGATCTTTTAGTTACTGCTCAACTTTAGACAGAGTCTAAGTTAGGATGGCCTCCTCACCCCTTGGAGGCCATCCATGTACGAACCGATCCGCACCAAGTCGGTCCACAGCATGGCCGAGCCCACGCCCGACTTCCCGCACCGATCCCGCGAGGAAGAGCTGGACATCCGGCTGGCCGGACATCTGACCGCCCTGCTCACCGTGACGGACGAGCTGCGCACCCTCACCCCGGACCCCACCCTCGACGACGCCGCCCAGCGCCTCGCCGAGCAGGCCACCCGCCTGCGCGACGGCCACGCCCCGCTGCGCGCGGCACCCACGACTTCGGCCACGGACCCGGCGCATATCGCCGCCCTCCACCAGCGCGCCCACACCCTGGCCGGATGGGCCCTGGTCGTGGCCACGTCCCGGGACGACACGGCGGCCACGACGCTCGCGGCCGAGCGCATGCGCTCCCACGCGACCGCCCTGGGCCTCGCGGCCTGAGCGGACTCGGCCGAAGCCGAAGCCGAAGCCGAAGTGAGCTGAGGGCTGACGGCTGACGGCTGACGGCTGACGAGGGGCGCACGGCCGGGGCCCGCGCCTGAAGCACGGCCCCCGGCCCCCGGAGCGGAGCGGAGTGGCTCAGCCCAGGCGCTTCACCAGCGCGTGGTACTCGTCCCACATCTCCCTGGGCGTGTGCTCGCCGAAGGTGTTGAGGTGGTCGGGCACCAGCCCGGCCTCGTCACGCCAGACCTCCTTGTCGACCGTGAGCAGCAGCTCGAGCGAGGCGTCGTCGAGGTCCAGACCGTCGGTGTCCAGCGCCCCGGGCGCCGGCAGCACCCCGATCGGGGACTCCACGCCCTCGGCCTTGCCGTCCAGGCGGTCGACGATCCACTTCAGCACCCGGCTGTTCTCGCCGAAGCCCGGCCAGACGAAGCGCCCCTCGGCGTCCTTGCGGAACCAGTTGACGTAGTAGATCTTCGGCAGCTTGGCGGCGTCGGCGTTCTTGCCGACCTCCACCCAATGGGCCATGTAGTCGCCCATGTTGTAGCCGCAGAAGGGCAGCATGGCGAACGGGTCGCGGCGCAGCTCGCCGACCTTGCCCTCGGCCGCGGCGGTCTTCTCGCTCGCCACGTTGGCGCCGAGGAAGACGCCGTGCTGCCAGTCGAAGGACTCCGTCACCAGCGGAACGGCGCTGGCCCGGCGGCCGCCGAAGAGGATCGCCGAGATCGGCACGCCCTTGGGGTCCTCCCACTCGGGCGCGATGATCGGGCACTGACCGGCCGGCACGGTGAAGCGGGCGTTGGGGTGGGCCGCGGGCGTCTCGCTCGCCGGGGTCCAGTCGTTGCCCTTCCAGTCGGTCAGATGAGCGGGCGGCTCCTCGGTCATGCCCTCCCACCACACATCGCCGTCGTCGGTGAGCGCCACGTTGGTGAAGACCGAGTTCCCCCACAGGGTCTTCATCGCGTTGGCGTTGGTGTGCTCACCGGTGCCGGGCGCGACACCGAAGAAGCCCGCCTCGGGGTTGATCGCGTACAGCCTGCCGTCCTCGCCGAACCGCATCCACGCGATGTCGTCGCCGATCGTCTCGACCGTCCAGCCCCGGATGGTCGGCTCCAGCATCGCGAGGTTGGTCTTGCCGCACGCGCTCGGGAACGCCGCGGCCACGTACTTGGCCTCCCCGCGCGGCGGGGTGAGCTTGAGGATCAGCATGTGCTCGGCGAGCCAGCCCTCGTCCCGCGCCATCACGGAGGCGATGCGCAGGGCGTAGCACTTCTTGCCGAGCAGGGCGTTGCCGCCGTAGCCGGAGCCGTACGACCAGATCTCCCGCGTCTCCGGGAAGTGCGAGATGTACTTGGTCGGATTGCACGGCCAGGGCACATCGGCCTGGCCCGGCTCCAGCGGGGCGCCGAGGGTGTGGACGGCCCTGACGAAGAAGCCCTCGTCCCCGAGGACGTCGAGGACCTCCTGCCCCATGCGGGTCATGGTGCGCATGGAGACCGCCACGTAGGCGGAGTCGGTGATCTCTACGCCGATCGCGGAGAGCGGCGAGCCGAGCGGGCCCATGCAGAAGGGCACGACGTACATGGTCCGGCCGCGCATCGAACCCCGGAAGACGCCCTGCTCCCCGGAAAAGATCTCGCGCATCTCGTCGGGGTGTTTCCAGTGGTTCGTCGGGCCCGCGTCCGCCTCCTTCTCGGAGCATATGAACGTACGGTCCTCGACGCGCGCCACATCGCTCGGATCGGAGGCGGCGTAGTACGAGTTGGGGCGCTTGATCGGGTCAAGGCGCTTGAAGGTGCCCTTCTCGACGAGCTCCGCGCACAGGCGGTCGTACTCCGCCTCCGAGCCGTCGCACCACACCACACGATCCGGCTGGGTGAGGGCGGCGATCTCGCCGACCCAGGAGACGAGCTCCTGGTGGCTCGTGGGACTCGGGGTGGTCGTGAGGGAGGAAGCCACATTGCTGGGCGCCACGATCGCTCCATCCCGCCGGAACCGCACTCGCTCCGGCGTCTTGATTGAGGGTTTGGACGGATATGTGCACTCATATCCGTTTATGGAGACAGCTACCCCTTGGGGGCTGCGACCCGGATGCTCAGCTCATCCGGTGCCGACCGCGCTCATTTGATCATCCGACTGTACGGGCCATCTGTCCAGTGGGCGCCTTGGTGACCATCACCACTCGACATGGACCGGTAACTTACGGTGGCGTAGGTAGCATGAGCGCCATGACTGCCGCCGCGCCCGATGCCGCCGTTGAGAATCCCCAAGGGCCCGAAGCGGCCCCGCCGCCCCCCCTGAAGCCGGTGCTGCGCGGCTGGCTACACGCCGGCATGTTTCCCGCGGTCCTGGTCTCCGGGGTGGTGCTGACGGCCCTCGCCGACAGTCCGCGCGGGCGGCTGGCCTGCGCCATCTTCACGCTCACCGCCTGTGCGCTGTTCGGCACCAGCGCCCTTTACCACCGCGGCAATTGGGGACCGCGCACCGCCGCGGTGCTGCGGCGGCTGGACCACGCCAATATCTTCCTGATCATCGCGGGCACGTATACGCCCTTCACGCTACTGCTCCTGCCACACGGCAAACAGCAGCTACTGCTGTGGCTGGTATGGGCCGGGGCGCTCGCCGGAATCGCCTTCCGGGTCTTCTGGGTCGGCGCCCCGCGCTGGCTCTACACCCCGTGCTACATCGCGCTGGGCTGGGCGGCCATCTTCTTCCTGCCCGACTTCCTGCACACCGGCGGCATCGCCGTGATGACGCTGATCGTCGTCGGCGGGCTGCTCTACAGCGTGGGCGCGGTGATCTACGGCACCAAGCGCCCCAACCCCTCACCCCGCTGGTTCGGCTTCCACGAGGTGTTCCACAGCTTCACGCTGGCCGCGTTCGTCGTGCACTACGTCGGCATCTCGCTGGTGGCCTATCAGCACGCCTGACCGGCCGACAGCCACTCCCGATTGACTCGATTGACAGCCCACATCTTTTGAGAGTTACTGTCATTTGACGGTAACTCTCGGAGGTGTGCCATGTCCGCTGCCCCGAACCCACGTCCGGACCCACATCGGGATCCACATCCGGATCCACGTCGCTGGTGGACCCTCGCGGCCCTCGTCGCCAGCACCCTGGTGATCGGATTCGACACCACGATCCTCAACATCGCCCTGCCGACCATGGACGCGGCCCTCCACGCCGATATCGGCGAACAGCAGTGGATCGTCGACTCCTACACGGTCGTGTTCGCCGCCGCGATGCTTCCGGCGGGCCTCCTCGGCGACCGGTTCGGCCGCCGCCGCATGCTCATCACCGGTCTGCTGATCTTCCTGGCCGGGGCGCTCATCGGAGCGCTGGTCTCCACCCCCGTGCCGGTCATCGTCGCGCGCCTGGTCATGGGGCTGGGCGCCGCGCTGGTCATGCCGCTGTCCATGGCCGTCCTGCCCACCTTCTTCGGCCCCGGCGAACGGTCCAGGGCGATCGCGGCCCTGAGCGCCGCGATGGGGCTCGGCATGCCGCTCGGCCCCCTCGTCGGCGGCTGGCTCCTCGACCACTTCTGGTGGGGATCGATCTTCCTGATCAACCTTCCTCTCGTCGCGATCGCCATCCTGGCCTGCCTCTTCCTGCTCCCCGAAACCCGCGACCCGGCGGCCCCCAGCAGGATCGACCTCGTCAGCACCGCGCTGAGCGTCGGCGGGCTCATCGCGCTCGTCTGGGGCCTCATCGAGGCCCCGGCCCGGGGCTGGACCCATCCACTGATCCTCACCGCTTTCGCCGCGTCCGTCGCACTGCTCACCGGGCTCACCCTGCGCGAGCGGCAGTCGGTGCGGCCGATGCTGGACCTGGGGCTGCTGTTCCGGCCCGCGTTCCTGTGGAACGCCGTCGCCATCACGCTGGTGGGCTTCTCGCTGCTGGGGCTGCTGTTCGTTCTGCCGCAGTACCTCCAGGCCGTCCTCGGTAACGACGCCTTCGGCACCGGGTTGCGGCTGCTGCCGATGATGGCCGGACTCCTGCTTGCGGCCCGCGCCGCCACCCCGCTCGCCGCCCGCTTCGGGCCCCGGCCCGTCATCAGCGGCGGGCTGCTGGTGAGCGCCGCCGCCGCGTTCCTCGGTTCCCGCACCGAGGTGGGTGACGGCTACGGCATGACCGCGCCCTGGCTCACGATCACCGGACTCGGCTTCGGCCTCGGCGTCGTCCCGGCCATGGACGCGGCGCTCGGCGCCCTGTCCCGGGACCGCGAGGGCACCGGCTCCGGGCTGCTCATGACGCTGCGCCAAGTGGGAGGCACCATCGGCGTCGCCCTGCTCGGCAGCCTGCTCGCCGACACGTACAGCACCCGGCTCGACACCACCGGGCTGCCACCCGCCGCGGCCGACGCGGCGGACGGCTCGGTGGTCGCGGCCCACGCGGTGGCCGGTCGGCTCGGCGATCCGCACCTCGCCGCGTCGGCGGACGCCGCGTTCGTCCACGGCATGGACGTGGCCCTCCTGGTGACCGCGTTCACCTCCCTCGCGGCGGCGGCGCTGGTCGCGATCCTGCTGCCCCGTACGGTTCCCGCCGATCAAGGCGCCATGGTCCAGGAGACCGCCGATGCCCGACAATGAGATTCATGGCTTCCGCACGTACGACGTCCGCGCGGCCCAAGCTCGGGCTGCGCGAACGCAAGAAGATCCAGACCCGGCAGGCGATCCGGCGCGCCGCCTACCGGCTGTTCACCGAGCAGGGGTACGACGCGACCCCGGTGGACCGCATCGCGGAGGCCGCCGACGTCTCCCCCAGCACCGTCTTCCGCTACTTCCCCACCAAGGAGGACATCGTCCTCTCCGACGAGTACGACGATGTCCTGCTCGCCGCGCTCCGGGACCGGCCGCTGGACGAACCGCCGGTCGCCTCGCTGCGGCGCGTTCTGCTCAACCTGTTCCGGCAGTTCGCCGGTGACGAACGGCGGGAGATGCTGGTCCGCCTCACCCTGATCCGCCAGGTACCGGGGCTGCGCGCCCGCATGAGCGAGAGCATGTCCCGGACCGGCGCCCTGCTCGCCGAAGTCCTGGCCGAACGCAGCGACCGGTCGCCGGAGGACTTCGAGGTGCGGGTCGTGGTCGGAGCCGTCCTCGGCGTCCTCCAGGAAGCGCTCTTCCACTGCGCCGACCAGGACGCGGCGGAGGACTCGGCGATGGCGGCCATGGAGGAGAGCATCGACCGCGCCTTGAACATGCTGTCCCAAGGCCTCCCTCTGTAGCGACGCCCCGGCACCCGCCCCCGCCGCAACCCCGGGACCGGCCCCGGACCGGCCGCGTAACAGGCCCGGACCAGCCCCGCCGCGGCTCCGGCCCGGCACCGTCGCGGCTCCGGCCCGGCTGCGGATCGGCCGCGTCGCGGGCCCGGACTCCGGCTCCGGACCGGCACCGGACAGGCCGCGTCACGGCTCCGAACGGCCTCGTCGCGGCCCCCGACCCCGGCACCGTCCCGGCTCCGGACAGGTTCCGGACCGGCCCCTGATCGGCCCCTGACCCCGGCATCGTCACGACCTCGGGCCGCGGCCCCGTCACGGCAGCGGACCCCCGCCCCGTCCCGGACGCGACCAGCCCCGCCGCGGCCCCGGACCGGCACCGTCGCGGCCCCAGGCCCCGGCCCCACTACGGCCCCGGACCGGCACCGTCCCGGGCGCCACCAGCCCCGCTGCGGCTCCGGACCAGCCCTCACGGCTCCGGCCCGGCACCGTCGCGGCCCCGGACCCCGGCATCGTCGTAGCCCCGGACCGGCCGCAGGCCCGCGCGCCGTACGTCGGGGGGTCCGGTCCCGTCGTCCCCGCTCAGCCCCCCAGCTTGGCCGTCAGGGCCTCGACATCGGCCGTGGGCGCGTCGCAGGTGAAGCCTCGGCAGACGTAGGCCGCCGGGCGGCCCTCCAGGAGGGGGCGGTCCTGGAGGAGCGGGATCTCGTCGGAGCCGGGCTCGCCGACCGCGACGACCGCCCCGGGAGCCGTGGCGAGCAGCGCGGCGCGGTGCAGGGCGCGGGTCGCGGGGTCGTCGTCGGGGCCGACCACGGCCACCTCGCGCGGCCCGTCGAGCCGGGCCTCGGCCACCGCCAGGCCCCAGCCGATGAAGCGGGGCACCTGGGGGCCGAGGGCCCGCACCACGGCGAGGGCACGCTCGGCACCCTCCCGGTGGCGCGCTTCGCCGGTGATGGCGGCGTAGGACAGCAGGGCTCCGGCGGCGGCCGTCCAGCCGGACGGCGCCGCGTTGTCCGTCGGGTCCTGGGGGCGGCGGATGAGCGTCTCGGCGTCATCGGCGGTGTCGAACAGCGTGCCGTCCTCGTCGGTGAACCGGCTCAGCACGGTGTCCAGGAGCAGCCCGGCGAACTCCACCCACGCGCCGTCGCCAGTGACGGCGGACAGCGCGAGGAAGCCCTCGGCCACATCCCCGTAGTCCTCGAGCACGCCCGCGTGGCCGCCCGCGGTGCCGTCGAGCGAGGTGCGGGCCAGCCGCCCGCGCTGGTCCATGTGGATGCGCACCAGCAGCTCGGCTGCCTCGGTCGCGGCGTTCACCAGGTCGGGGCGGTCGAAATAGGCGCCGGTCTCGGCGAGCGCCGCGATGGCCAGCCCGTTCCACGCCGCGACGATCTTGTCGTCGCGGCCGGGCCGGGCCCGTAGCTCCCTGGCGGCCAGCAGCCGCTCCCGTACGGAGGAGACGCGGGTGGCGTCCGTCAGCCGCTCCCCGTCGGGCAGCTGGAGCACGGAGGCCCCGTGCTCGAAGGTGCCCTCCCGGGTGACACCGAAATACCCGGCGGCGAACTCCGCGTCGGCCTCCCCCAGCACCTCGCTCAGCCGCTCGGGGGTCCACGCGTAGTACGCGCCCTCGACATGCCTGCCGGTGCCGTCGTCGCTGTCGGCGTCCAGCGCGGAGGCGAAGCCGCCCTGTCGGGTGCGCAGCTCGCGGACCATGAAGTCCGCCGTCTCCAGGGCGACACGGCGCGCGAGGTCCGAGCCGGTGGCCCGCCACAGATGGGCGTAGACGCGGCACAGCAGCGCGTTGTCGTACAGCATCTTCTCGAAGTGCGGCACGGTCCAGGTGGCATCGACGGAATAGCGGGCGAAGCCGCCGCCGAGCTGGTCGTAGATACCCCCGCGGGCCATCGCCTCACAGGTGGCGGACACCATCTGGAGCGCGCCCTCGGAGCCGGTGCGGGCGTGATGGCGCAGCAGGAACTCCAGCGCCATGGACGGCGGGAACTTCGGCGCGCCGCCGAACCCGCCGCGGGTGGCGTCGAATTCGCGGGTCAGGGCCATGAGCGCGCTGTGCAGATCCTCCTCGCCGGGCGGCCGCGGCGCGTCCGAGCCGAGGGCGATACCGCCGCGCTGGGACAGGTCCTCCACGATCCGGCCGGCGACGTCCCGCACCTCGTCGCGGCGGTCCGACCAGGCGGCGCTCACCCCCTCCAGCACCTGCCGGAAGGACGGCATCCCGGGCCGGGGCCGGGGCGGGAAGTACGTGCCGAAGTAGAACGGCCGGGCCTCGGGGGTCAGGAACACCGTCATGGGCCAGCCGCCCTGGCCGGTGGCGGCCTGCACCGCCTCCATGTACACCGCGTCGACGTCCGGCCGCTCCTCGCGGTCGACCTTCACGGAGACGAAGTGGGCGTTGAGATAGTCCGCGGTCGCCTTGTCCTCGAACGACTCGTGCGCCATGACATGGCACCAGTGACACGCGGAGTAACCGACCGACAGCAAAACGGGTACACTGCGCCGCTCCGCCTCCGCGAACGCCTCTTCCCCCCACGGCCACCAATCCACTGGGTTGGCGGCGTGCTGCAGCAGGTACGGCGACTGGGAGCCGGCCAGGCGATTCATACTGGCATCGTCGCACGCTCCGGACACACGGCCCAGCACACCAGGTCGAGAGTCGGGACTCCCGGACGATGCCGCCTCCTTCGTGCCTGCGTGCCTGCTACTCCCAGGAGCAGGCTGGATGTCGCGAGCCTGGCCATACTCGACCGCATGGACGACGCAACGCACGGCAAGTCCCTCCTCGGCGAGTTCCTGTCCACTCGTCGGGCGCGGCTGAAACCGGCAGACGTGGGGTTGCCGGACTACGGCGACCGGCGGCGGGTGCCGGGGCTGCGGCGTGAGGAACTGGCCCAGCTGGCCGGTGTCAGCGTGGCCTACTACATCCGGCTGGAACAGGGGCTTTCGCTCAATGCCTCGCCGCAGGTCCTCGACGCCCTGGCCACGGCTCTGCGGCTGGATGACGCGGAGCGGCGCCACCTGCACACCTTGTCCGGTGATGCCCGGCAGCGCCGCCGCCGGCTCCCCGCCGAGCGGGTCACCGCGGCGGTGCGTCAGCTGATGGACGCCTTCGGGGACTCACCCGTGGTCGTCGTCGGCCGACGTTCGGACGTCCTGACGTGGAACCGCGCCGGGCATGCGTTGTTCGCCGGGCACTTGGCCCCGGACAGCCCGGATCAAGCGGCCACGCGGCCCAACACCGCCCGGCTGGTCTTCCTGGACGCCCACACGCGGGACCTGTACGTGGACTGGCCCAGGAAGGCACGGGACGTGGTGGGCAAGCTGCGGCAGGCGGTCGGCGAATATCCGGACGACCCGCATCTGGCCTCCCTCATCGGCGAGTTGACCATGCGCAGCCCGCAGTTCGCCACGCTGTGGGCCGAGCACCGGGTGCGCGCCTGGGACATGGCCGAGTACCGGATGCGCCATCCGATCGTCGGGGAACTGGATGTGCTGCAGCACTCGCTCCCGGTGCCCCGGGGGCAGGGGATCCGGGTGGTGGTGACGACGGCGGCGCCGGGCTCCGCCGCCCAGGCGGCACTGCAGTTGCTCAACCAGACCCTCCAGCCCGCCGCGGACCCGTCGGCAACCGCCCGCCCCGCTGCCGGCACCCCCGCACGCGTCGTTCCTCACCCGCACTCCTGACGCGGCCGTCCGGCGGCCGCGACACCGCGGTCCGCTCGGCGCGTCACGCCTGAACATCACCCGGCAGCCCCCGGCCCGAGGCCGGCAGGGAGTGCCGCGGGGGCCTCGTCACACGCGCCTTCCCGCCGCCGACGACGCCACCTCCCCTCCTTCCTCCTTTCCTCCCCTGTGTCCCCGCCCGCGCCCGCGGGCCGCCCTGCCCGGACGCGACATCACCGAGACAAGGACAACCATGAAGAAGACGAAGCTGAAGACCGTCATCGCGGGCGCGGCACTTGTCGCCGCCGTGGCCACCGGGACGGCGTGCACCGCGAACGGTTCCGCCGCCGGATCCGGCTCCACGTCCGGCGCCGAGCAGACCCGGACCGAGCAGGCCAAGCAGAAGACGCCCGACGTCATCAAGGCCGACGGCGCGAACGTGTTCCCGCACTCGCTGGACTTCGACGAGCCGTCGAAGACGTTCTTCGCCGGCTCGCTGAAGCACGGCACGGTCTCCGCCGTCGGTCCGGACGGAAAGGTGCGCACCTTCATCGACGACCCACAACTGGTGTCGGCGCAGGCCGTCAACGTCGACCGCGAGCGGGACCGCGTCCTGGTCAGCAATGTGGACTACGGCACCGCCGACCGTTCCCGCAAGGCCGACCCCTTCAAGGTCGCCAGCGTGGGCAGCTACGACCTGAAGACCGGGAAGCAGGACTGGTGCGTCGATCTGACCGCGGTCACCAACGACGGCAAGAAACACCTGATCTCCGACGTGACGGTGGCGCCCGACGGCACCGCCTACGCCGTCGACGAGCTGACCCCGACGGTGTTCCGCATCGACCGTAAGGGCCGCGCCTCGGTCTTCCTGCGGAACGACCTGCTCCAGGGCGCGCTGGACATCCCCGACTTCCTGAACGACGTGGGGATGTCGGCGGTGGAGTGGGTCAAGGGCAACCAGCTGATCATCTCCATGGCCGACGGCTCCTTGGTACGCGTGCCCGTCCAGAATCCCGACGAGGCACGGAAGGTGAAGCTCGACAAGCCGCTGGGGGCGCCCGCAGCCGGTATGCGGCTCCTGAAGGACGGCTCGATCGCGGCGGTCAGCAGCGGCCTGCTGACCGGCAAGCCCGCCCAGATCCAGCGCGTGGAGCCCGGTGACGGCTGGAAGAAGGCCACGGTGAAGGTCACCGACACCGTCGAGAATCCCGTCACCAGCGACGTGACCGCGGGACCGGACGGGACGACATACGCGCTCAGCGGCGGGCTGGCCGACCTCCTCGCGGGCAAGCCCAACGACGGATTCGACCTGACCCCCGTCAAGACCGATTGAGCCGGGGGCCGTTCCCCACCAGGGGCGGGGGCGCGCCGCGCCCCCCCCCCCCCCGGGGCCGGGGTGATGGGCGAGGTGCCCGCCCAGACGTCGGCGGCGTCCGCGACCAGCGCCGGATCGGTGAGGCTGTGCAGCTGGAGGACGGCACGGAAGCGCGGCCCGTCCGCCTTACCGTTCCCACCGACGCCGTGCAGCAGCTCGATACGGATCGAGAGCCGCACCCCCGCGTCGTGCCCGGCGGCCACGTCGGCGGCCCAGGCACGCTGTTCGGGCAGCCGCCGTGGCCCCGGGGCGGCGAAGGCGGGGCCGCCCGAAGCCAGCGCCGCCGCGGGCGAGCGCGGCAGCCCGTCCGCCACCGCGTCCAGGAACGCCCGCAGATGCCGCTCGGGCTCGGGCAGCAGCACCGGGCCGGAGACGGGCAGCGGCGTCGCGTGCGCCGTGGGCGGCATGGCGGCGGCCAGTTCACGCACCCGCGTCAGATCGTCGGGGGTGAGCGGACCGACCCGCCAGGCGTCGTGATCGGTGGCGCTGAGCCCGGGTAGCAGCCTTCCGCGGGCCGCGAGTTGGAGGGCGAGTACGGCGGCGGCGCCCCAGAAGGCCGTGGCGGGGTCGCACTGCCCCGGACCGGCCTGTGCGGCCCGCGCCCGGGCCCGGGTGAGCACCGGCAGCGCCTCGCCCAGGGGCAGCACGAGCGCCCTTACGGTGCGCGTCTCGACGTCGGGGCCGGTGGGGCCGGGGTCGGTGGGGTCGTCATGGGGACCGCCATCGGTGCCGTCCGACGGGACGACGACCGTCAGCTCCGCGGCGGAGCCGGTGGCGGGGCCGGAAGGAGGAGCGCCGTCCGGCCGCCAGAAGGCGATCCGGCCGGTGCGTGCCGGGTCGCCGGGAAGGAAGACCGCGGTGCAGCGGGAGAGTTCTGCGATGTCGGAGGGTGTTGCCGCGGAGGGTGGTGTCACAGCGCTGAGCGTTCCTCAAATTTGACTAGTCGAGCCCGGGCCGCCCGAGGGTACAGGATCACGGCGCGGGGAGGAACCGGGTGCCGTCGGTGTCCGTTGTGTGGAGTGAGTGCGGCTATGGGCCGTGAAGGAGGCGGGTGAGATGTCCACACGCGCGAAGGTCGCCACCGGTGGTGTGGTGGCGGGTGTGATCCTGCTCTGGGTGTTGCCCTTCTGGGCTGCGCTGCTGGTGATCGTGGGAGTGCCGGCGGCGGCCTATCTGCTGCTGGACCCCTCCCAGCGCCGCAGGCTGAACAGGACCACCCGTAAGCAGCTGGGCCGCTGAAGCGGTCGGCCGCTTCAGCGGCCGCGCAACGCGGCCGGCTGGGCCAGGGGCCACGGGCGGAGCGCACCCGGGAGTGACCGTGCAGTACCGATCGCGGACCGCCCGCGACCCCGTTCCGGACCCGGCCGGGTGGGGAGCGGTCATGCCCCTTGGGGCTCCGCCGAGGCCCGGGGTCCGGGGCGACGTCCGGGCCCGGACGGAGAGGTCGCGGGGACCGTACGGGCGCCGATGGGCTCCGCGCGTCGGCGTGGCTGACCGGCCCGGACGGCGTCGTTGACCGGCTCCTCGCGGCGTCCTTGACCGACCCCGTACGGGACGGGGCACGGCGTCAGGTCTCAGTGCGGCCGTACGGCCAGCTTGTCCAGGGCCGTCAGCAGCCCCGGCAGCTCGGGGCCGCGACCGACCGGCAGCACCTCGCCCGGTGCGTCGTCCAACAGGACGAACGCGATGTCGTCGGTCCGGGCCACCATGCTCCAGCCCGGCCCGTCGGCCCGGAGCGTCCGCGCGTCACCGGAGGCGAACGCCGAGCGGATCCGCCCCAGCGGCGGGGGTGAGTCCAGATAACCGCGCGCCTCTTCGAGCACCCGCCGCACGCCCCCGTGCGGCTTCTCGCCCGGGGACACGAACGTCACATCGCTGTCGACCTGCTCACGCCAGATCGCCCACTGGAGCGCGATCTCATCGGCGCCGAGCCGCCGCTGGGCCGGGCCCCACCGCTCGGAGTCCGGCGGCGACAGCGGCGCCCGGGAGGTGTCTTCCCCCAGCCCGGGGTCGGGCGCGGGATCATGGGGAGCCGGTACGCCCGGGGCGGCCACGGCCACCGCGAGCGGCCAGCCGGGAAGCGAGGCGACCACCGTACGGTCCTCGATGGCCAGGGCGTACTCCATACCGCAGTCCCAGGTCGCGATGGCGATGGCCACGAGCGACACATCGTCGGTGACCACCGTCCAGCGGGCGCCGCCGCCATCCTGCCCCAGTACCAGCCCGTAGCCGGTGTCGTACGGCTCCAGCCCGAGCGCGGCACATGCCTCGGGATAGTCGTCGCCGAGCACACTCGGGAATTGAGCGGGTGTCAGCAGCACCGCGGTCAGCACATACAGCGCCTCGTCGCGTGACTCCTCCGTGGCGGGCACGACAGCCTCCTCCTGCGCATGCGGATCCGATGAGCGATCCGTCGTCGCGCACCTTAACCACCCAGTAGCCACGGAGTCGAGACTTCGGGAGGTGGTCGGCCCTCAGCCGTCGGCCGCCGCCCGCAGCGTGTCCAGCGTGCGCCGCAGCCAGGACAGTTCGGCCTGGCTGGTGGCCCGGGCGATGGTGAGAATGCCGCGCCGGAAGGGGTCCTCGACCTCTTCCGCCCGCAACGGGCGGTCACCCTCGTAGAAGAAGCTCGACGGCTGCCGCAGAAAGGCCATCCGGCGCTCCAGCACCTCCGCCTGTGCCGACGGGTCGTCGAGGTGGCGCAGGAACGCCAGCACGGTGAACCAGCGGTTCTCATCGGTGATGTCGACGTCCGCCGGATGCGCGAGGCGGCGGCGCAGCTCCGTCTGCCCCTCGGCGGTCAGCGTGAGCACGTGACGGGGCGCGGCCCCCGCACCCGGCTGGGTCCGGCGGGCCAGCAGACCGGCCTTCTCCAGCCGCTTGATCGCCGGATAGAGGGTGGACTCGGCCACGGGTTTCCCATGTCCGGTCAGCGCGGCGATGCGCTTGCGCAACTCGTAGCCGTGCAGCGGGGCGTCGTGGAGGAAGCCCAGGATGGCGAGTTCGAGCATGGCCGCATTGTGCCGCATGACCGCTGTACCTCGTGAGCGCAATACATCGCCATCGATGTGTTGTCGGTGTCCGACGCGATCCGTAAGGCGGGTATGGCGGAAGGAAAGCCGTGGAGCAGGCCTCATTCGGCCCTGGGTGCCGCGCTCATCGGGCACAGCATGGGCGGATCGGTCGTGATCGTGCTGGCGGTACGCCGTCCGGAACCGGTGTCCCGTCTGGTGCTGACCGAGGCCAATCTGGATCCCGTGGTCTGCTCGGGCCGGCCCTTTCGATCCTCAGCCGACTTCCCTCAGTCGACTTCGCGGACGCAGAGCGCCAGAAAGCGTGTGTCCTCGTCGGTGTACGAGTCCAGGCGCCAGCCGGCGTCCGCCAGCAACGGCCGCAGTTGGGCCTCCGCCCGCAGGTCGTCGGGGGTGAGGGCGCGGCCGTGGCGGGCGGCGAGAGCGGCCCGCCCCACTGGATGGAACAGCGCGAGCCGCCCGCCGGGGCGCACCACCCGGGCCAGTTCGCGCAGGTTCTCGCGGGGGTCGGAGAGATGGGAGATCAGCCCGGCGGCGAACACCGCGTCGAGGCAGCCGTCGCGCAGTGGCAGCCGTGCCACATCGGCGAGGGCGAGGCCCGCGAAGCCGTCCCGGCCCTCGCCCAGGGCGGCGTCCAGCATGGCGGGCGTGAGGTCCACTCCGAGGACGGTCCCCTCGGGGCCGACCGCGTCGCGCAGCGCGGGCAGCGCACGCCCCGTTCCGCACCCCGCGTCGAGCGCCGCGTCCCCGGGGCGGAGCCCGAGGTCGGCGACGGCGGCGGCGTAGGCGGGGCCGTCGTCCGGGAAGCGGCGGTCCCAGTCGGCCGCCCTGGGGGTGAAGAAGTCCCGTACGTCGGCCGCACTGTTTCCATGGGAGGGCTCATGTGGCACGGGAACTCCTCGGGACACCTTGGATACGACGGTGAAGCGCTGCGCTGAGCAAGCAGCCTACGCCCGCTTTGAGTGCAGATTCGGACGCCCATCGATCGCTCTGGCATCTGACTCTGTCAATTTTCAACAGGTTCCGTAATGCGCCCTCAATGTGCGCCCCCGCCGGGTCTAGCGTCCCTGGCCCAGGGGGACACCTGGAGCGCCGCCCCGGCGCGGCGCATCCCGACCGAGGGAGATCGCCCATGACCAAGCCGCGCAGCACCGCCGCACGCTCCATGGCCGATCTCGACCGGATCCTGGACGATCTGGTGGCCGCGGCAGCAGGCGTACGCCATGCCGTGGTGCTCTCCCGGGACGGGGCGACCGTCAGTGCGTCCGGTGGGCTCTCCCGCCATGAGGCCGAGCATCTGGCCGCCGTCGCCTCCGGATTCCACGGCATCGCCGCGAGCGCCGGGCGCCGGGGGCGCGGCGGCCCGGCCCGGCGGACGATGATCGAGATGGCGGCGGGCACCCTCTTCGTCACGGCGTTGGCCGACGGCGCGTGTCTGGCCGTGCTGTGCGGCGCGGACGCCGAGCCGGCCGCGATCGCCGAGGAGACGACCCAGCTCGTGGACCTGGTGGACCGGCGGCGCGGCCCATGGCCCCGCCGACGGTTCGGCCGGATGCGCCGGGGCGCCCGCAACGGCCCTCGGAAGATCCTTCCGACGAGGACAACAACGACGGCGGCGAAGGGGCGCGGTGATGCGAGCGGTGACCTGGCAGGGCCGACATGATGTGCGGGTCGAGACGGTACCCGACCCCATCATCTCCCTCAGCGGGGTGTGCGGCGGGATGGCCGATTCGCTGCCGCTGGAGGAGGCACCCCGCGCTTATGAGATGTTCCAGCACAAGGAGGACGGTGCGATAAAGGTCCTCATGCGCCCGTAAACGTCGGATGGGCGGGGTGCGTCATGAAGGGATGGGTTTCGGTCGAATCTCGCTATTCGGCGACCCCGGAGAGCGCGAGCACCTTGTCGATGCGCACCCTGACCAGCAGCTCGCCCGGCACGCCATTGCGGGCGCCGTACTCCTCGGCCCGGTCCTCGCCCATGTAACGGGAGGCGATCCGGGTGGCCCAGTCGCGGACCTGCCCCAGATCGTCGATCAGCTCGGCGCGCCCCCGCAGGGTGACGAAGGCGAACGGCGGCTTGTCGTCGTCCACGCAGATGGTGAGCCGGCCGTCCCGGGCCAAGTTGCGTCCCTTGACCGTCTCCTGACCTGTGTTGAAGACGAGGTCGTTACCGTCGAGCAGGAACCACACGGGGGCGAGGTGCGGACTTCCGTCGGCCCGCACGGTCGCCAGCTTCGCGGTGCGGGTGCCCTCCGTGACGAACTTCTGCCACTGATCCTTGGTCATGTTCTGTGCCATGTCCCCATCCTGCGTCAATCAGCGCACAAGCGTGGGGTGCCGGGCGGGGCGGGTTGCCCAGACGGCGGCAGTGAGAAAGGCTGGCACGCAGCTGAAGGGAAATCGGGGAGGAGTCGGATATGGCAGTGAACAAGGGGCTCGACTGGTTACTGGACGACCTGACCGAGCGGATCGCGGAGATACGGCACGCGCTGGTGCTGTCCAACGACGGGCTGGTGACGGGGGCGAGTTCCACGCTGGTGCGCCAGGACGCCGAGCACCTGGCGGCGGTGGCGTCCGGGCTGCACAGCCTCGCCAAGGGGTCCGGGCGCCACTTCCGGACGGGCCGGGTGCGGCAGACGATGGTCGAATTCGACGAGGGCGTCCTCTTCGTCACGGCGGCGGGGGACGGCAGCTGTCTGTGCGTGCTCACCGGGCCGGACGCGGATGTGGGGCAGGTCGCCTACGAAATGGCGCTGCTGGTCAACCGGGTGGGGGAGCACCTGGGAGTCGAGGCCAGGCAGGAGAGCGGCGCACCCAGCTGATGCCGCGCGGAAGTTATCCACAGGCCTGACCGGGCATCTTGCTTCGCGGCTATCGTCGTCACTGTCAGTGATTGAGGCAGTGCGGGGGAGGACGTCGCATGGCAGTGCGGGTGGATCAGGAGCTGCGGGAGAGCCAGGGGCCGTGGAGCCCGGAGTGGCTCGGCGAGCCGAGCGTACCGGGACGGGCGAGCGGGCCGGGAGACCCTGGCGGGCCGGCGGGGCCGGGCGGATCGGGCGGGAGCGTCGCGTTCGGCGCGGCGGCCCGGGCGCTGGGGCTCAACCCGCGGGAGTTCGAGCTGGCCGTTCAGTTGGGGGAAGTGCGCACCGTCACCACCGGTCTGGGCCGGCGGGTGGCGTGCGAGGAGTTGAGGCGGGTGACCGCCGCCGAGGGCTTCCCGGAGGCGCTCATCGGCCGTCTCCGCGTGGTCGGCACGGCAGAGAGCGCGGAGCTGCTCGGCATTACCCAAGGGCGGCTGACCCGCCTCGCGCGCGGGGGTTTCTTCGCCCCCGTCCGGTTCTATGTCAATCGCTATCGGGCCGTCGTATGGCTCTATCTGGCGTCGGATCTGACCGAGTTCGCCGTCAGGCAGCCGGAGTTGCTGAGCGGCCGCACCCCGCCGGGACTGAGCGCGGCATTGGCCGCCGGGGAGGACTGGCGGGCCGCCAAATGGCGCAGCCGAAGGATCGGCCAGCTGCTCGCCCAGACCGAGGACCCCTGGGAGCGGGCCGCGGTGCTGGCATCGGTGCTGGGCTCCGTCGAGCTGGCCTCGGCCGTGGCCGATCCTTATGAGCGGGCCCATCTGCGGGAACTCCGCCCCGCGCTCGTCCGGATGCGCCCCGAGGCCGGAGCCGTCCGGGATGTCATCGGCACGGTGGTCACGGCGGACGACCCACGGGAGATCCGGCGCTATCGGGCCGCCCTCGCCTCGTCGCTGGACGACGCCCGCCGGGCCCGGTCCGCGCCACGCCCGGACGCCGGGCCGGAGCCGGTGCCCGATGACCGCACCCCGGTTCCGGGCCGCCCGCGGAGCCTGTGGCAGAAGCTGATCGGCAGGCGATGAGTCACGGTGCGCACGTCCTTGTGGGGCACACCAGGGCGCGGCAAACCAGAGCGTGGCACACCACGGAGGGGCACACCACGGTGGGGCTCAGCCGTCGTCCGCGGCACCTTCGGCTGGCCGCAGCGGGCGGAACAGTCCCTCTTGCACCACGGACACCAAAAGTCGACCCGCACGGTCGTAGATCCGGCCGCGCGCCAGTCCCCGGCCGCCCGTGGCCACGGGCGACTCCTGCTCGTAGAGAAACCACTCATCGGTGCGGAACGGCCGGTGGAACCACATGGCGTGATCCAGCGAGGCCATGTCGAAGCCCCGTGGGCCCCACAGCGGCTCGATCGGCACCCGCACCGCGTCCAGCAGCATCATGTCGCTCGCATAGGTGAGCGCACAGGTGTGCACCAGCGGGTCGTCCCCGAGCGGCCCCACCGCGCGCATCCATACGGCGCTGCGCGGTTCCGCGCCCTGGAGCTCCTCGTCCGTCCAGCGCAGCCGCTCCACATAGCGGATGTCGAAGGGCTGCCGGCGCTCCATACGGGCGAATGCCTCGGGGAGCGTGCCCAGATGGGCGCGCACCTCATCGGCGAGGGTCGGCAGACCCTCCGGCCCGGGGACATCCGGCATCGGCAGCTGATGCTCGATACCCGGCTCAGGAGAATGAAAGGAGGCCGTCAAATTGAAGATCGTGCGACCCTGCTGGATGGCGACGACCCGGCGGGTGGTGAAGGAGCGCCCGTCCCGGACCCGCTCCACCTGGTACACGATGGGCACGCCCGGCCGCCCCGGCCGCAGGAAGTACGCGTGCAGTGAGTGCACCGGACGCTGCCCGTCGGTGGTCCGCCCGGCGGCCACCAGCGCCTGGCCCGCCACCTGCCCGCCGAACACCCGCTGCAGCGACTCATCGGGGCTGCGGCCACGGAAGATGTCCAGCTCGATCCGTTCCAGGTCGAGCAGATCGACCAGGCGCTCGGCGGGATTGGTCATCGGTGGTGCTCCTTCACTGAGGGGGCCGGGCCGGTCCCCGGTGTGGACAGCGTCCAGGAGGCTACAGTTGGCCCACGTCGGTGACCCGGACCACCGCCCGGCCCTCCTCGTCGGAGGCGGCGAGATCGACCTCCGCCGCGATACCCCAGTCGTGGTCGCCGTTCGGGTCGTCGAAGGTCTGCCGCACCCGCCACAGACCGTGCTCGGGGTCCTCCTCGATCCGCAGCAGCTTCGGCCCGCGGGCCTGCGCTCCGGTGCCGAGCTCCTCGTACTCCTCCCAGTACCCGTCCAGCGCCTCGGCCCAGGCGTCCTCGTCCCAGCGGGAGTCGGCGTCCATCTCCCCGAGCTCGGCGACCTTGTCCAGCGCGGCCAGCTCCACCCGGCGGAACATGGCGTTGCGCACCAGCACGCGGAAGGCGCGGGCGTTGGCGGTGACCGGCCTGACCTGGTCGGCGCGCTCCTGCGCCTGCTCCGCCGACTCCACCTCCGGGTTGGCCAGCTGCTCCCACTCGTCGAGGAGGCTGGAGTCGACCTGCCGCACCATCTCGCCGAGCCAGGCGATGATGTCCTGGAAGTCATCGGACTTCAGATCGTCCGGCACGGTGTGGTCCAGGGCCTTGAAGGCGCTGGCCAGGTAGCGCAGCACAATGCCCTCGGTCCGCGCCAGGTCGTAGAACGAGGTGAACTCGGTGAAGGTCATCGCCCGCTCGTACATGTCGCGGATCACCGACTTGGGCGAGAGCGGATGGTCGCCGACCCATGGATGGCTCTTGCGGTAGAGCCCGTACGCGTGGAAGAGCAGTTCCTCCAGCGGCTTGGGGTAGGAGATGTCCTGGAGCCGCTCCATGCGCTCCTCGTACTCGACGCCGTCCGCCTTCATCGCGGCCACCGCCTCACCGCGCGCCTTGTTCTGCTGCGCCGCCAGGATCTGCCGGGGGTCGTCCAGGGTCGACTCCACGACCGAGACCATGTCCAGGGCGTAGGAGGGCGATTCGGGGTCCAGCAGCTCGAAGGCGGCCAGCGCGAAGGTGGACAGCGGCTGGTTGAGCGCGAAGTCCTGCTGCAGATCCACCGTCAGCCGGACGATCGGGGCGCCTCCGCCCTCGCCGTCCCCAGGCTTCACCTGCTCGACCACCCCGCCGTCCAGCAGCGAGCGGTAGATCGCGATCGCCCGGCGGATGTGCCGCAGCTGGTTCTTGCGCGGCTCGTGGTTGTCCTCCAGCAGGCGGCGCATCCCCTCGAAGGCGTTGCCGGGACGGGCGATCACCGACAGGAGCATCGCATGGGTGACCCGGAACCGGGAGGTGAGCGGCTCGGGGTCGGAGGCGATGAGCTTCTCGAAGGTGTTCTGGCCCCAGTTGACGAAGCCCTCCGGCGCCTTCTTGCGGACCACCTTGCGGCGCTTCTTCGGATCGTCCCCGGCCTTCGCGAGTGCCTTCTCGTTCTCGACGACGTGCTCGGGCGCCTGGGCCACCACAAAGCCCGCAGTGTCGAAGCCGGCCCGTCCGGCCCGGCCCGCGATCTGGTGGAACTCCCGGGCCCGCAGCGTCCGCACCCGCTGACCGTCGTACTTGGTCAGCGCGGTGAACAGGACGGTGCGGATGGGCACATTGACGCCCACGCCGAGGGTGTCCGTACCGCAGATGACCTTGAGCAGCCCGGCCTGCGCCAGCTTCTCCACCAGCCGCCGGTACTTGGGCAGCATGCCCGCATGGTGCACGCCGATCCCGTGCCGGACATAACGGGACAGGTTGCGGCCGAACTTGGTGGTGAACCGGAAATTGCCGATCAGCGAGGCGATCTCGTCCTTCTCGGCGCGCGAGCACATATTGATGCTCATCAGCGCCTGGGCCCGCTCGACCGCCGCCGCCTGGGTGAAGTGCACGATGTAGACGGGCGCCTGCTGGGTCTCCAGCAGCTCGGTCAGCGTCTCGGTCAGCGGCGTCGTCCGGTACTC
The DNA here is from genome assembly GCF_042750115.1 of Streptomyces sp. NPDC059455. Lineage (NCBI taxonomy): Bacteria > Bacillati > Actinomycetota > Actinomycetes > Kitasatosporales > Streptomycetaceae > Streptomyces > Streptomyces sp. NPDC059455. The sequence continues at coordinate 29,828 of NZ_JBHYVB010000053.1, read as the reverse complement.
GTAGCTCAGCGGCACCGGCCGGGTCGCCGACCGCACGACCGCGGTGGGCCGCCCGGTGCGCCGGGTCAGATCCTCCTCGAACCGGCTCACATCACCGAGCGTCGCCGACATCAGGATGAACTGCGCCCTCGGCAGCTCCAGCAGCGGGATCTGCCACGCCCAGCCCCGGTCCGGCTCCGCATAGAAGTGGAACTCGTCCATCACCACCTGGCCGATATCGGCGTCCTTGCCGTCCCGCAGGGCGATGGACGCCAGCACCTCGGCCGTACAGCAGATGACCGGCGCGTCCGCGTTGACCGACGCGTCGCCGGTGAGCATCCCGACGTTCTCGGTGCCGAAGAGCTTGCACAGTTCGAAGAACTTCTCCGAGACCAGGGCCTTGATCGGCGCGGTGTAGAAGGTGACCTCGTCCTTGGCGAGCGCGGCGAAGTGGGCGCCCGCCGCCACCAGGCTCTTGCCCGAGCCGGTGGGGGTCGAGAGGATCACATTCGCCCCGGACACCACCTCGATCAGCGCTTCCTCCTGGGCGGGGTACAGCGAGATGCCTCGCTCCTCGACCCAGGTGGAGAACGCCTCGAAAAGTGCGTCGGGGTCGGCGTCGCTCGGCATCTGATCGATAAGAGTCACGCACCTATACTGCCTGGTTTCCCCGCCGGGACGGGAACCGGCTGTACGTGCGAAGATCGTCCGCCGCTAGGCTGTGCCGGGCCGAAGCAGTCAACTCCCGCTCGGAAGCGGGAAAGAACAGGGGCGGGGTACGACCATGATGGGACCGGCGCATTCGCTGTCCGGGGCGGCGGCCTGGCTGGGGGTGGGGGCGGCGGCCGCGGCGGCCGGCCACGCGATGCCCTGGCCGGTGCTGGGCGCCGGCGCGCTGATCTGCGCGGGAGCGGCGCTCGCCCCCGACCTCGACCACAAGGCGGCGACCATATCGCGCGCCTTCGGGCCCATCTCGCGGGCTCTGTGCGAGGTGATCGACAAGATCTCGTACTCCGTCTACAAGTCGACCAGGAAGGCGGGCGACCCGCGTCGCTCCGGCGGCCACCGCACCCTGACCCACACCTGGGTATGGGCGGTGCTGATCGGCGCCGGAGCCTCGGCGCTCGCGATGATCGGCGGGCGCTGGGCGGTGCTGGGCATCCTCTTCGTGCACATGGTGCTGGCCGTCGAGGGGCTGCTGTGGCGGGCGGCGCGGGTCTCCAGCGATGTCCTGGTGTGGCTGCTCGGGGCGGCCAGTGCCTGGATCCTCGCCGATGTGCTGGACAAGGCCGGCAATGGCTCGGACTGGCTGTTCAGCGCACCGGGCCAGGAGTACCTCTGGCTCGGCCTGCCGATCGTGCTCGGCGCCCTGGTCCACGACATCGGGGACGCGCTCACCGTCTCCGGCTGCCCGATCCTGTGGCCCATCCCGATCGGCCGCAAGCGCTGGTACCCGATCGGTCCGCCGAAGGGGATGCGGTTCCGGGCCGGCAGCTGGGTCGAGCTGAAGGTGCTGATGCCGGTCTTCATGCTGCTCGGTGGCGTCGGCGGACTGGCCGCCCTCGGCGTGATCTGAACCCCGGACGGGGCCGGGGCGGCCCCGGACCGCACCAGGGCGGCCCCGGACCGCACCAGGGCGGTCCCGGAGGGCATCGGGGTGGCCACGCCGGGGCGCGGCCACCCCTCCCGCTACTGGTGCCAGGAGCGCCACAGCGCGGCGTACGCCCCGTCCGCCGCGACGAGTTCGTCATGGCTGCCCAGTTCGGTGATCCGGCCGCTCTCCACCACGGCGATCGCATCCGCGTCATGCGCCGTGTGCAGCCGGTGGGCGATCGCCACCACGGTCCTGCCCTCCAGCACCCGGCCCAGCGACCGCTCCAGATGGCGCGCCGCCCGCGGGTCCAGCAGCGAGGTGGCCTCGTCCAGCACCAGCGTATGCGGATCGGCCAGCACCAGCCGGGCCAGCGCGATCTGCTGCGCCTGTGCGGGGGTGAGCGCGAGACCGCCCGAGCCGACCTCGGTGTCCAGGCCCTCGTCCAGCGCGCGGGCCCAGCCATCGGCGTCGACGGCGCCCAACGCCGCCCACAGCTCGGCGTCCCCGGCGAAGGCGCGGGCCAGCAGCAGGTTGTCCCGCAGCGAGCCCACGAAGACATGGTGCTCCTGGTTGACCAGGGCCACATGCTCACGGACCCGCTCGGCCGGCATCCGCGCCAGCTCCGCACCGCCCAAGGTCACCCGGCCCGTGCGCGGGGAGTAGATCCCGGCCAGCAGCCGCCCCAGGGTGGACTTTCCCGCCCCGGACGGGCCCACCAGCGCCAGTCGCGTCCCCGGGGCCACCTTCATGGACACCTCGTGCAGCACATCGCTGCCCTCGTGGTAGCCGAACCGCACCTCGTCCGCCCGCACCTCCCGGCCACCGGGGACCACCCCCTCGTCGGCGGGACCCTCCTCGATCTCCCGCACCCCCACCAGCCGGGCCAGCGACACCTGCGCGACCTGCAGCTCGTCGTACCAGCGCAGGATCAGCCCGATCGGCTCGACCAGCATCTGCGACAGCAGCGCCCCGGTGGTCAGCTCGCCGATCGACATCCAGCCGCGCATCACACACAGGCCGCCGATCATCAGCACCGAACCGGTGATCAGCGTGTAGCTCACATTGATCACCGGGAAGAGCACCGAGCGCAGCCAGAGGGTGTAGCGCTCCCATGCCGTCCACTGCCGGATGCGCAGCTCGGACTGGGCGATCCGCCGGTCGCCCAGCCGGTGGGCCTCGATGGTCCGCCCGGCGTCCACGCTCTCGGTGAGGGCCGCGGACACCGCCGCGTACCCTGCCGCCTCCGAGCGGTAGGCGCTCGGCGCGCGGCGGAAGTACCACCGACAGCCGATCACCAGCACCGGGAGTGCCACCAGCACCGCGAGACCCAGTGGGGGAGCGGTCAGGGTCAGCGCGCCGAGCAGCAGTCCGGTCCACAGCACACCGATGGCGAGCTGGGGCACGGCCTCGCGCATCGCGTTCGCCAGCCGGTCGATATCGGTGGTGATCCGGGACAGCAGATCCCCGGTCCCGGCCCGCTCCAGCACCCCCGGGGGCAGACCCACCGACCGTACGAGAAAGTCCTCCCGCAGATCCGCCAGCATCTGCTCGCCCAGCACCGCCCCGCGCAGCCGCAGCAGCCGGACGAACACGGTCTGCACCACCAGCGCCACCGCGAACAGCGCCACGGTGCGCCCGATGTGGAGGTCCTTCTCGCCCTGGGAGAGGTCCTCGACCACGCCCCCCAGCAGCTGCGGGCCGACCATGGAGGCGAGCACCGCGGTCGCGTTCACGACCATCAGCCAGGTGAACGCGGCCCGGTGCCGCCGCAGCAGCTCCCGCACATAGGCTCGTACGGTGGTGGGTGTGCCGACCGGCAGCGTCGTCGCCGACTCCGGTGCGGCCGGGTCATAGGCGGGCGGTGCCACGCCGATCATGCCGACTCCTCGATCTGTTCCTCGATCCGCCCGATGTCTTCCCGCGCGATGTCCTTCCGCGCGATGTCCTCCAGGCCGTGGCCGGTCGGCCCGGTGGATCGCCCGGTCCTCCGCACGGCGGCCTCGCCGTCCGTCTCGCGGGTGACGACCGCGCGATACGCGGAGTCGGTGCCCAGCAGCTCGCGGTGGGTGCCCACCCCCGCCGCCTCGCCGTCGGCGACGAACACCACCCGGTCCGCCCGGTCCAGCACCAGCGGGCTGGAGGTGAACACGATGGTGGTCCGGCCCGTCCGCAGCCGCCGCACCCCGTCGGCGATCCGCGCTTCGGTGTGCGAGTCCACCGCGGAGGTCGGCTCGTCCAGCACCAGCACCTCCGGATCGGTCACCAGCGAGCGGGCCAGCGCCAGCCGCTGCCGCTGGCCACCCGACAGCGAGCGGCCGCGCTCGGTGATCCGGGTGCGCATGGGGTCGGCGTCACCCTCGTCGGCGGCCGACGCCTGCGCCAGCGCCTCCAGCACATCGCCGCACTGGGCCGCCTCGAGGGCCGTCTCCGCCGAGACCTCGCCGGACCTCGGCACATCCAGCAGCTCGGCGAGCGTCCCCGACAGCAGCACCGGGTCCTTGTCCTGCACCAGCACCGCCGTGCGCGCCGAGTCCAGCGCCACCTCATCGAGGGCGACTCCGCCCAGCAGCGCCGACGGCGCACCGCCGTGGTCCCCGTCGCCCGGGCCGCCGAGCGCGGGATGTCCGCCGAGCCGGTCCGCCAGCCGCCCGGCCGCGTCCGGGTCGCCGCACACCACCGCGGTCAGCACCCCGCTCGGCGCCAGCGTCCCGCTCGCCGGGTCGTACAGATCCCCGCCGAGCGGTCCGGTGGCCTCCTGCGCTTCCGCGCGCTCGCCCCCGTCCACGGATGCCGTGGTGGCCGCGGTGTCTGAGATGTCTGAGGTGTCCGCGGTGGCCGGGGTCTCGTCCTCCGCGGAGGAGCGCCGCAGCGCCAGCACCCGGGCCGCGCGCCGCGCGGAGGGCCGGGAGAAGGAGTACGCCATGGCGATCTCCTCGAAGTGCCGCAGCGGGAAGAGCAGAAAGGTGACGGCGCTGTAGACGGTGACCAGCTCGCCCACCTCGATTCGCCCCTCGCGGGCCAGCGACGCCCCGTACCAGACCACACCGATCAGCAGCAGCCCCGGCAGCGCCACCTGCACGGCCGCGATCAGCGCCCACATCCGCGCGCTGCGCACCGCCGCGACCCGCACCTCCTGTGAGGCGTTCCGGTAGCGGCCCAGGAACAGCTCCTCGCCGCCGATGCCCCGCAGCACCCGCAGCCCGGCCACGGTGTCCGAGGCCAGCTCGGTGGCCCGGCCCGCCTTCTCCCGCTGGTCGTCGGCCCGGCGCGCCGCGCGCGGCAGCAGCGGCAGCACGGCCAGCGCCAGTGCGGGCACACCGACCGCCACCACCGCTCCCAGCGCCGGCTGGTAGAGCACCAGCGCCACGCAGAGCGCGACGGTGGTGATCGCGGCCGCCGTGAAGCGGGACAGGGCCTCCACAAACCAGCCGATCTTCTCGACATCGCCCGTGGAGACGGCGATTACCTCGCCGGCCGCCACCTTCCGGGTGAGCGCGGACCCCAGCTCCACCGCCTTGCGGGACAGCAACTGCTGCACCCGTGCCGCCGCCGTGATCCAGTTGGTGACCGCCGCGCGGTGCAGCATGGCGTCCCCCAGTGCGGTGAGCGCGGTGAGCCCCACCATCAGCGCTCCGGCCAACGCCAGCCGGGAGCCGGAACGGTCCACCACCGCCTGCACACCGAAGCCGATGGCAAGCGGGAAGGACACCAGCGCGGCCATGTGCACCAGACCCCAGAGGGCCGCCTTGACCTGCCCGCCCAGCTGATTCCTGCCCAGCCAGAAGAGAAACCTCGGACCTGACCGCACGTCGGGTCGGCCGGGATCGGGGTACGGAAGATCGCGAATGTGCATGACGTCCCAAGGTCGGGCGGGCGGCGGAGGGAGGGAAGGGCGGGAGACGTGCAAGGCTGACGTTCTCTCGGTGCGGAATTCAACTGGTTTTCCCGGGACCGGCCGGAACACGCCAATCCCGCATACCGCACTGTCCTATGGGGGTGGGACCATGGGGACATGCGAATTTCCGGCATGATGTCCATCCGTGCGGCGGCCGCGGCCGCCGCGGCCCTCGTCCTCCTCACAGCCTGCGGCGACGGCGGTGCTGACGGTGGCGGTGACAAGGGCGCGGACCAGGGCAAACAAGCGCTGCGCAGAGGGGCGCCCGCGCCGGATCCCACGCGTATCCCGGATGTGGGGGACAAGCTCCAGTCCCGGATCCCGGACCAGTCCCGTCAGGTCGTGGCGGTCTACGGCAAAGGGGTGAACTCCGGCGACGCGACCGTGGTCCTCTACACCAAGCAGGGCAAGGACTGGGACCGGACCCGCAGTTGGTCCGCGCACAACGGCAAGCGCGGCTGGACGACGAGTCATCACGAGGGCGACAAGCGCAGCCCGGTCGGGGTCTACACGCTCAGCGACGCGGGCGGTGTGCTGCCCGACCCCGGCGCCCGGCTGCCGTACACGTCGTCCGGCTCCTTCGCGGCGCCCCACTACTGGCCCAAGTCTCACTGGACGGACTTCAACTACGTCATCGCCATTGACTACAACCGCGTCAAGGGCACCTCGCCGCAGGACCAGACCCGGCCCGAAGGGCAGAGCAAGGGCGGCAGCATCTGGCTGCACATGGACCACGGCAGCGGCACCTCGGCCTGTGTCAGCCTCTCCAAGTCCGGTATGGAGTATCTGCTGAAGAACCTCGACCCCAAGCTGCACCCGGTGGTGGTCATGGGGGACAAGGCACACCTCGCCGCCTGAGCGCGGCACCAGGATGTCGGCGGCGCCGTCGCCCGGAACTCAGCAGCGGTGGTCCGGGGTGCCGGACAGGGTGTCCAGCAGCTCGCCCAGCGCCTCGCGCTGCTGATCGCTGAGCGGCGCCAGGATGTCCTCCGCGGCGGACCGGCGCGCCTCGCGCAGCGCGCGCAGCGTCGAGCGCCCGGTGTCGGTGAGCTCGACGCGCACCACCCGGCGGTTGGTCGGATCCGGTATGCGGCGCACCGAGCCATGCGCCTCCAGGGCGTCCACCAGCGTCGTCACGGCGCGCGGGACCACCTCCAGGCGCCGGGCCAGGTCCGCCATCCTCGGCGGCTGGTCGTCATGGGCGACGGTGCGCAGCAGGCGGGACTGGGCGGGGGTGATGCCCAGCGGCTCCATATAGCGCTTCTGGGCGCGGTGCAGTCTGCGGGTCAGGCGCAGCAGCTGCTCCGCGAGGAGGCCGGATGTCTCGGACGTGGGCATGATCGCAGTTTATCAGGACCAGGTTCATTGTGAGTATAGGTAACAATGAGCTATGCTCTCAAAGCCCGCGCCGACGCGGCCACGGCCACGGCTCGACCATGCCGTCATCATCCGCGTCGGCTGCCCTGACTCCAGAAGGAGCCCATGCGTCCCGACACACCTCCGTCATGGACACCGTCCGCCCAGGAGCCCGAGCGTCATACCGCGGAGCCCGAGCAGCCCGCCCAGGTGCGCCGCATCCTCCGGCTCTTCCATCCCTATCGCGGCCGCCTCGCCGTGGTCGGCCTCCTGGTCGCCGCCTCCGCGCTGGTCTCGGTCGCCTCGCCGTTCCTCCTCCGCGAGATCCTCGACACCGCCATCCCCGACGGCCGCACCGGACTGCTCACCCTGCTCGCCCTCGGCATGATCGCCGCGGCCGTCGTCAACAGCGTCTTCGGTGTTCTGCAGACCCTGATCTCCACCACCGTCGGCCAGCGCGTCATGCACGATCTGCGCACCGCGGTCTACGACCGGCTGCAGCGCATGCCGCTCGCCTTCTTCACCCGCACCCGCACCGGCGAGGTGCAGTCCCGTATCGCCAATGACATCGGCGGCATGCAGGCCACCGTCACCTCCACCGCGACCTCGCTGGTCTCCAACCTCACCAGCGTGGTCGCCACCGTCGTCGCGATGCTCGCGCTCGACTGGCGGCTGACCGTCGTCTCCCTGCTCCTGCTGCCGGTCTTCGTCTGGATCAGCCGTCGCGTCGGCACCGAGCGCAAGAAGATCACCTCACAGCGCCAGAAGCAGATGGCGGCCATGTCCGCGATGGTCACCGAGTCCCTCTCGGTGAGCGGCATCCTGCTCGGCCGCAGCATGGGCCGGTCCGAGTCGCTCACCCAGCAGTTCGCCCAGGAGTCCGAGCGCCTCGTGGGCCTGGAAGTGCGCTCCAACATGGCGGGCCGCTGGCGGATGTCCACCATCGGCATCGTCATGGCCGCCATGCCCGCGCTGATCTACTGGGCCGCGGGCATCGCCCTCCAGGCCGGTGGCCCCGCCGTCTCCATCGGCACGCTCGTCGCCTTCGTCTCGCTCCAGCAGGGGCTGCTCCGGCCCACGGTGAGCCTGCTGTCCACCGGTGTGCAGGTGCAGACCTCCCTCGCCCTCTTCGCCCGCATCTTCGAATACCTGGACCTGCCGATCGACATCACCGAGCCCGCCGACCCGGTGCGCCTGGAGAAGGTACGTGGCGAAGTCCGCTTCGACGGCGTCGACTTCGACTACGACAGCGCGTCGCCCGGCCCCTCGAAGGGCACCCTGCGCGGCATCGATCTGACCGTCCCCGCGGGTGGCAGCCTGGCCGTCGTCGGACCGACCGGCTCCGGCAAGACGACCCTCAGCTATCTGGTGCCCCGGCTCTACGACGTGACCGGCGGCCGGGTGCTGATCGACGGTGTGGACGTGCGCGACCTCGACTTCGACTCCCTGGCCCGGGCCGTCGGCGTCGTCTCCCAGGAGACCTATCTCTTCCACGCCTCGGTCGCCGAGAATCTGCGCTTCGCCAAGCCCGACGCGACCGATGAGGAGATCGTGGCGGCGGCTGAGGCCGCCCAGATCCACGATCACATCGCCTCCCTCCCGGACGGCTATGACACCCTGGTGGGAGAGCGCGGCTACCGCTTCTCCGGTGGGGAGAAGCAGCGTCTGGCCATAGCCCGCACGATTCTGCGCGACCCGCCCGTCCTCATCCTCGACGAGGCCACCAGCGCCCTGGACACCCGCACCGAGCAGGCCGTCCAGGAGGCCATCGACTCCCTCTCGGCCGGTCGCACCACGATCACCATCGCCCACCGACTCTCCACCGTGCGCGACGCCGACCAGATCGTCGTCCTCGACGGTGGCCTGATCGCCGAGCGGGGCACCCATGAGGAGCTGCTGGCCAAGGACGGACGCTACGCCGCACTGGTGCGGCGCGACGCCCATCTGTCGCCGGTGGTCCCCGCGGTCTAGTGCCCGAAGTCCTCCGCGTAACCCGCTGAAAGACGGCCGGAGCCTGAAAGACGCGGCACCGCAAACCCCTTCGTCACGCGGGCACGGTGCCGGCCGGGGCCGAGGTGTCCGTGCCCTGCGCCGGAACCTCGCTCGCGGGATGGCAGACGATCCGACGTGTCGGGAGCTCCGGAGCGGCGCCCCCGCCCTCGGAGTGAGCCGGTATGCCGGCGTCCCCGCCCCCGGAGTGAGCCGGCACCAGGTTCCTCAGCGTCTGGGAGGGCTCCAGGCCCAGCTCCTCGAGCAGCACCCGGCGGCATTGCTCGTACTGCCGCAGCGCCGCGCCCCTGTTGCCGGCGGCGAGATGCGCGTTCATGAGCACGCGATGAGCACTCTCCCGCAGGGGTTCCGCGCGTACGGCGGCGAGTCCGGCGGCGACGGCCTCGCCATGGCGGCCCACCGCCGTCAGCCGCTCGGTCATCGCCTCCAGGGCATACAGCCGGAGTTCATGGTATTGCTCCTGCTCGACCAGCACCCACTCGTTCTCCGACCACTCCGGTAGGAGATCGGCCGAGAGATCCTCCCGGGTCTGCGCGGTGAGGATGTCATCGCACGGGCGCGACATATCGAGCAGCCGGTGCGCGCGCGTCGCCGCCACGTGGATATCCACGTCGATGTGTTTGCAGATCGCCAGTTCCTGCGTGGACGCGTCGATGACCTGATGCCCCGTGCGCGTGGCGCGCCATAACGACGACCGGAGATTGGCGTTGGCGCGGGAGGCCGTGACGTCCGGCCACAGCATTCCGGCCACATAGGTCCGGCTGCGCGGCATGTTCTGCAGGGCGAGGAACGCGAGGAGGCGTTGGGCGCTGGAGGATATGGGAACGCGATTCTGATCGACCGACAACGCGAAACTCTTGAGCAGTCTCAACGTCATGACGTGGCCTTCTGTGCTCATCGGCCCCCCGGGGCGATATTGGCTCCAGCGACCCATCCCGTGCGTCCCGTCGGGATGCCCTAAAGCCATGTTACGAGCAGATCATGATCGTGTGTCCGGTCTTCCGGCCAAAGGACGCTATATGGCAGGCCATCACCGGAACGTCGCGGCAACGTCACCTCTCCGGCTCGAGCAACTGGTCGAGCCAGGCGCGCACGGCGGTGAGCACATCGTCGACCGCGCTCACCGCGGTGGGGGCTGTCTGATGCCCGTCCCCGGTCGGCACGATGCGCGCACGGAATCCATCCGGCCTGCCGCCTTCCACCCAGACCCGGAGGATCAGGACACCGGTCCGTTCTGAGGGGATTTCCATGAAAGGACAATATGCTCGTCGGTGTCACCTCGGCGTTGTCGATGTGTGTCCGGGTTCGTCATCGGCGGCCACGAAAACGGACCGGTGACGTTCGTGTGATGTGCGTATCGCGGTCCGGCCACGCCGGTCCCGGCATCCTCTCGGAGCACGCTTTCGAGCGCGGAGAGGGGGAGCATTCGCATGGGCGACTTCGGCGTCATCGCCGACGTCTCCACGGTCATCGTGGACAGCCTGACCCAGTCCCTGCGCGGGCTCAGCCAGGTGGAACCGCCGATCGCGGAACTCAACGACCTCTCCGAGACGGTCCAGACACCACCGCCCAAACTCACGGTGTTCCTCTACGAGATCGCCGAGGACCCCACCTCGCGCAACCGGCCGCCGGTGCGCTCCCAGCCACCCGACCCACCGACCACCCGCAAGCCGCCGATGGCCCTGCTGCTCCGCTACCTGGTCACCCCCTGGGGCGGTGACCAGGCAACCCAGCACCGGATGCTCGGACGGGCCCTCCAGACGTTCTACGACGACGCGATCCTGGACGGCGCACAGCTGTCCGGCAGCCTGGCGGCGAGCACCGACGCGCTCCACCTCAGCCTGACCCCGCTGACCTTGGACCAGAAGTCCTGGGTCTGGTACGCGATTCAGAAGCCGTACCGGCTGTCGCTCAACTACGAGGTCCGCGTGGTCAACCTGGACTCCGCCGTCGAGACGCCGGTCCACCCGGTGCACAGCCGGGTCATCAGCGGGGCGGGGCTGCCATGAGCCGCTTCCTGCCGCTGGAGCGGTCGACGCTCTACAGCCCGGCCTGGTTCATACCCTTCGACGACTACGCCCGGCGGGTGCGCGCCGCCGGGGTCACCGTCCAGCTGGACCGCTACGACGACGGCGACTGGCTGCCGCTGGACGACACGGCGGTGCGCACCCCCAGCGCCGCCTTCGTCTATCCGGGTCTTGGCCGGTGCGCCGAGCCGTGGGCGGCCCGGCCGCGGCGCCACCGGGCGCGCTTCACGGCCCCCGGCTACCAGCCGCTGTACCCGGCCGACGGCCGGCCGTTCTCGGCGGACCTGGTGGGCGTCGAGTTCCTGGTGCACCCGTATGACGACGGCCACCCGCCGCCGGTGGTGACCGAGCCCCGGCTGGTCCGGCTGCTGCCGAGCGTCTCCTTCCCCTACCCGCCGGGACTGCGCACGGTGCACGGCGTCGTGGTCGACGCGGCCACGAGGGCGCCGATCGCCAATGCGCTGGTGGAGGCCGGGGGGCAGACCAGCCGGGACCTGACGCCATGGCATGAGCGCACCCTGTCCGACGCCGCGGGCGCCTTCCGGCTGGCCCTGCGGTGGGAGGGCGAGAAGGCCGACGAGCACGCCGTCGAGGAGACATTCCGACTGCAGGCCACCGAGCGGCCGGGCCGGTCCGGATCGCTGGTCGTGCGGCTGCCCCAGGACACCGAGCGCCGGCACGTCATAGAGATCCGCGAGAGTTAAGGAGCCGTCCATGGCGGAGTATCTGAGCCCCGGGGTCTACATCGAGGAGATCGATGCGGGCCCACGGCCGATCGCGGGGGTGAGCACCAGTACGGCCGGAATGGCCGGGGTCACCGTGCGCGGTCCGTACACCGGCAAGCCCAAACTGGTCACCAACTTCCTGGAGTTCCAGAACACCTTCGGTGGATTCCTCCGCGAGCCGGACCCGCTGATCCGGGACACCTGGGCGAACGACCCGGCGGAAGGCGGCCGTTGGTGGCTGTTCCCGCTGGCCGTCAAGGGGTTCTTCGACAACGGCGGCCAGCGGCTGTACATCAAGCGGGTCGCCAGCAAGCAGGCCGGCCCGTCCTCGGGCGTGCTGGGCCACGGCCTGGTGAGCCCGGTCGCCGGTGATGCCGCCAAGGGCGCCACCCGCCTGGAACTCGGCCATCTGATCGGGTTCTCCGGCGTCGGGCAGCAGATCCAGATCTTCCGCGGCGACGACCAGCAGTCGATCCACACCGCCGGTGTCGCCGCCTATGACGCCACCACCCACCGGATCGAGCTGGACGCCCAGCTGCCAGCCGAGGTCAGGGCGGGCCGCGGCGACTACGTCCAGATCGGGACGCGCAGCGCTGAGCAGACACTGGAGTTCGCCGCCGTCAGCCCCGGTTCGTGGGGCGACGCGGTGCAGGTGCGGATCCAGCCGATGGCCTCGGCCGCGCTGCCGGTGCTGCCGGATCCGCAGGAGGGCGGGCTGTTCGTCACGCGGCTGGCCGCGGACGCCGCCGCCGACAGCGAGACGGTCGAGGTCGCCGCGGTGACCGGGCTCGACCCCGACGAACTGCCGTCCGACGTGTGGGTGCAGATCGGCACCGGCCGCTTCAAGGTCCAGGTGAGCCAGCCGGCGGACGGGAAGGTCACCCTGACCCTGCCGTCCGGCGCGACCCATGAGGCGTGGCGCGGTGGACTGCTGGTGCGCCGGGTGCGCCGGGGCAACACCTCGGCGGGGACAACGCTGCGGGTCGGCGGGGCGAGCCGGCTCTACGAAGGCGCCGTCGTGCAGCTCGACGACGGCACCCATCTGACCATCCGCACCGTCGAATCGGTCGCCGCGGACGTGGTCACCCTCGACGGAAACGTGCCGGGGACGCTGTTCGAGACCGATCGGGTGCAACTGATCGAGGCGCAGGTCGACGCCCGGTTCACCGACCCGTCCGGAGCCGTGGAGACCGAGACCCACCGCAACCTCCGGCTCACCGGCGACACACCGGCCAGCCTGGTGACCACCCTGGCCGGCCGCTCCCGGCTGGTGCGGGCGACGGCGCTGGGCGCCCTGTCCACCGATCCGACGAAGTTCCCCCTGCCCGCCGTCGGATCCTGGCTGAAGCTGGGATACGGGGACGACGCCTACGGGAGTCTGAGCGTGGCCGACTTCGTCGGCGAGGACGGCGGCAGCGGCAAGCGCACCGGGATCGCCGCGCTGGAGGACATCGACGAGGTGGCCGTCTGCGCCGTGCCGGGCATGTGGTCGGGGACGGTCGAATCGGCCCTGGTCACCCACTGCGAGCTGCTCAAGGACCGGTTCGCGATCCTCGATCCGCAGGACGGCCTGGACATCGAGGACGTCCAGGCGTTCCGCGAGCGGTTCGACACCAAGTACGCCGCGCTCTACCACCCGTGGCTGGTCACCCGCGACCTGTCGGCGGGCCGTGACGTCGAGGTGCCGCCCTCGGGCCACATGGCCGGGATCTACGCGCGCGTGGATGTGGAGCGGGGAGTGCACAAGGCACCGGCCAACGCGGTCATCCGGGGCATCCGGCTGACCGACGGCATCGCCCAGGACATCACCAAGCGCCACCAGGACGTGCTCAACCCCAAGGGCGTCAACGCGCTCCGGTTCTTCCCCGGACTCGGCCACCGGGTCTGGGGCGCGCGCACGCTCTCCTCGGACAGCTCGTGGAAGTACGTCAATGTCCGGCGGCTGTTCCTCTATCTGGAGGAGTCGATCGAGGAGGGCACCCAGTGGGTGGTGTTCGAGCCGAACGACGAGGCGCTGTGGTCCCTGGTCCGCCAGACGGTCACGAACTTCCTCACCACGGTGTGGCGCACCGGCGCGCTCGCCGGCACCACCGCCGACGAGGCGTTCTTCGTCGCCTGTGACCGCACCACGATGACCGAGGACGACCTCGCCAACGGTCGGCTCATCTGTGTCGTCGGCGTCGCGCCGGTCTTCCCGGCGGAGTTCGTGATCTTCCGGATCCAGCAGAAGACCCGCGAGACCCAACTCGCCTGAGAGCCCGAGGGAGTCCACCATGCCGCCCGTGACCAGGGACGATCCATACGCGTCCTATAACTTCAAGATCTTCGTGTTCAACGTCAGCGACGACGGGCTCGCGGTGAGCGGGTCCTTCACCGAGGCGAGCGGGCTGGAGCTGGAGATCCCGCCGATCGAGTACCGCAACGGGAGCGAGGACATCACCGTCCGCAAGATCCCGGGGCTGAAGAAGTTCACCAACCTCACCTTCAAGCGCGGCATCACCGGCCACGCCGCCTTCTGGAAGTGGGTGGCCGACGCGCTCAACGGCACGGTGAAGCGCACCCACGGCTCGATCGTGCTGTGCGACGAGAACCGCAACGACGTGGTGCGCTGGAACTTCGACCGCGGCTGGCCCACCAAGTACACCGGCCCGACGCTGAGCGCCACCAAGAACGAGATCGCCATGGAGACGCTCGTCCTGGCGGTCGAGAAGCTGGAGATCGAAACCTGACATGGCAGGCGATGCGCTCCCCGGAGTATCCCTCGCGTTCGCGCCACGCGGCTCCGACACCGAGCCGCTGCGCACCGACGTGGCGGCGTTCCTGGGCCGGCTCCGCCGCGGCCCGGTCGGCACTCCCGTGCGCGTGGAGAGCTGGAACGACGTCGTGGGCACCTTCGGGCCGCCGGAGGGCGCCTTCGCCACCCCGTACGCACTGCGCGGCTTCTTCGAGAACGGCGGCCGCACCGCCTGGGTGCTCCGGGTGTCCGGGCCGGCCTCCACGGCCCGGACGGCGTGGACGGTCGGGCCGCTGAGCGGATGGGACGCCACGAGCTACCAGGTGGTGGCCACCAGCCCCGGAGCCTGGGCCAACGGCGGGCGCGTCGCCATCCGTTACCAGGCCAGCACCGTCGCCGGACCGCCCACCGTGGGCATCCGGATCATGATGCCCGGCGAGCCGCCCGAGACCTTTCCCGGGCTGCCGCTCGCCGGCCTGGCCGACCGGCTCACCGGATCCCGCTACCTCCGGCTGGTCCCGGACGGGCCGCCACCGCCACCGGGGCGGTCCGGCCCGATCTCGATGTCCTGGGACCTGACGCTCGCGGGCGGCGCCGACGCCGCGCCCACCCGCGGGGCGTACTCGGACGCCGTGACCGTACAGGCCGAACTGCCCGAACCGGCGCTGGTGGCGCTGCCGGACCTGGGCACGGACCTGTCCGGTGCCGCGCATACCGACGCGGTGCTCGAACTGCTGCGGAGCGTGCAGCCGTCGCACGACCGTCTCGCCGTTCTGGACGTGCCGCCCGCGCTGTCCTCAGTGGACCAGGTGGTCGACTGGGTCGGTTCCCTGGCGGCCACCGGCGACAGCCAGTTGCTCGGCTGCGCCGCCGTCTACCATCCGCCGCTGCGCACCCCCGACGGGCAGGACCTGCCCACCGTCCCGGCGTCCGGGCACGTCCTGGGCGTCATCGCCCGCCTCGACGGCGAGCGCGGGGCGCACCACACGCCCGCGAACGCGGTGATCCTGGAGGCGGTCGACCTCGCCACCGAATACCCCGAGCCACAGCAGGTCCGGCTGTTCGACGCGGGGATCGACCTGATCCGGTGCACCCGCGGGCGGGGGCTGATGGTGTGGGGCGGGCGCACCCTGTCCGCCGACCCGGGCACCCGCTACATCGCCCACCGCCGGCTGGTGCATCTGCTGGTGCGCGCGATCCGGCGGGCGGCGAGCCCGCTGGTGTTCGACGTCA
The DNA here is from genome assembly GCF_042750115.1 of Streptomyces sp. NPDC059455. NCBI lineage: Bacteria > Bacillati > Actinomycetota > Actinomycetes > Kitasatosporales > Streptomycetaceae > Streptomyces > Streptomyces sp. NPDC059455. The sequence goes on along the minus strand of NZ_JBHYVB010000053.1, from coordinate 14,275 downwards.
ACTCGGCCGAGCTGCGGCTGACGTTGGTACGGGCGCTCACCTCCGTGCTCCTGTCGGCCTTCCGGGCCGGGGCGCTCGCCGGCGCCCGGCCCGAGCAGGCGTTCCGGGTGGTGTGCGACGACACCAACAACCCGCCCGAGCAGGACCCGGGGCAACTGGTCTGCGAGATCGAGGTGGCCCCGGCCGTCCCCATGGAGTTCATCCGGCTGCGTCTCGTACTCGGCCAGGACCGAGGTCTGGAGGTGATCGAGGCATGAGCCTGGATCCGCTGCCCAAATACCGCTTCCTGGTCACCCTCGACCCCGGCGACGCGTATCTGCCCGCCGCGCAGGCGCTGCTGCTGCCACTGGCCGCCTCCGGCGCGTTCCAGGAGGTCACCGGGCTCGGCGCGCAGCTCGAGGTGACGAGCTACCCGGAAGGCGGGCGCAACGACTCGGTCCACCAACTGCCGCTGCGCCACTCATGGAACCGGATCACCCTCAAGCGTGGTGTGGTGCGCGACCCGGGGCTGTGGTCCTGGTACCAGGCCGGGCTCGCCGACTCGCTGGGCGCCCGCCGCGACGGCGCGGTGATCGTGCTCGGCCCGGACGGGGTGCCAGGTGCGGCCTGGGCCTTCCACGGCGGGCTCGCCGCCAAGTGGACCGGCCCGGACCTGCACGGGGAGCAGAACGCGATCGCCATCGAGTCGCTGGAGATCGCGCACGAGGGGCTGACGAAGGTCCTGCAGGACGCCGCGGCGAGCGCCTTGCCGCGCCAGATCCAAGGGAGGTGACCGAGGTGCCGAAGGTGACCATTCACCACCTCGAGGTCCGGTTCCAGGTGGACGGCGACGACGGCGCCGTGTTCACCCGCCTGTTCAACCAGCACATCCAGGCGTGGGCGAAGTTGTACGAGGACCAGTGCGCACGCGCCAAACACACTGAGGTGGAACGGCGCTTCGGTGACGCGGAGGGCAGTTCATGAGTGTGACGCCCGTGTCCTTCGCGCGGCAGGGGGCCGCCCGGGCCCGGCTGGAGATCGTCCGGCCGGTGATCGCCGACGAGCGGCAGCGGCGGATCCCGCTGCGGTTCAACCCCACCGACTACAAGCTGAGCAAGAGCAACACGTTCGCCGAGATCACCATCCCCGGCCTGGAGACACCGCCCCTGCAGTACGTCCGCGGCGGCACCGAGACCCTCACCGTGCAGGCGCTGGTGGACACCTCCGACACTCTGGAGAACGTACGGAAGGCCTACGTCAACGCGGTGCGCAACCTGCTGCGGCCCGACAGCCGCGAACACGCGCCACCGGTCGTCCGGTTCGTCTGGGACGAGGAGGTCTTCACCGGCGTGGTGGAGAAGCTGGATGTCAACTACCAGCTGTTCCGCCCGGATGGTGTGCCGCTGCGGGCCATGCTGGACCTCTCGCTCAAGGAGTTCCGCACGGCCGCCGCGCAGGTCGCCGAGACGCCGCGCTCGTCGCCCACGGTGGAGAAGAGCTATGTGGTGCGCCGCGGCGACACCCTCAGCTCCATCTCCGCCGCGCTGTACCGGCGGCCCGACGCCTGGCGGGAGCTGGCGCGCGCCAATGGCATCAGCGACCCACGGGACCTGCGGCCGGGCCGGGTGCTGACCGTGCCCCGGCTGGCGTGAGGAGCGCGCGATGAGCACCCCCACCCCCGAGGTCGCCTCGCCCGACCGGTACGCGCCCGAGTTCGATGTGCGCATCGAGGGCCTGGAGATGGACCCGTCCACCAAGAACGACATCATCGACATCAAGGTGAACCGGGACATCGACGAGCTGTCCGGCTTCGATCTCACCCTGAACAACTGGGACGACGCCAATCTGCGGTTCAAGCACAGCGATTCGCCGCGCTTCCGGCTCGGCGGCCGGGTCTCGGTCCGGCTCGGCTACGCCGACAAACTGCTCACCGTCGCCACCGGGACCATCTCCACGCTCAGCCCGAAGTTCACCGACGGCGCGTCGCCCACCGTCCAGGTCAGCGGCGTGGACGGGCTGCTGCGGCTCAAGGACCGCAAGCCCACCGAGAACGAGACCAAGATCTACCGCAATCTGCCGGACTGGCGCATCGCCGAGCAGATCGCCCAGCGCAACCACCTGCGCATCGAGGTCACCCGGGAAGGGCCCACCCATGACGTGGTGGTGCAGAAGAACCAGGACGACGCGACGTTCCTGCTGGAGCGGGCCAAGCGGCTGGACTTCGACTGTTACATCCTGCCGGACGCGAAGACCGGCGAGGACACGCTGTACTTCACCAAGCCGACCGACGGCCGCGACGGCCGCCCGATCCGGCTGTACCGGCTGGCGTACGCGCCCGGGCTGAGCACCGGCCCCACCGGCCGGCCCGAGGGGCTGGTCCCCAACCTGATGGAGTTCACCCCGACGCTGACCGTCTCCCAGCAGGTCAGCAAGGTCACCGTGCGCGGCTGGGACCCCCGTACCAAACAGCCGATCGCCTTCACCGCGACCGCCGAGAACCTCCCGGCCGGGCAGAACACGGCCGACGGGCAGAGCGGGCCGCAGGTCGCCGAGTCCACCCTGCAGGGCCGCCAGGAGGTCGTGGTGGACGCTCCGGTCGGCAGCGACCAGGAGGCCCGCGAACTGGCGATCAGCCTGCTGCGCGAGCGGGCCTACGAGTTCATCACCGCGACCGGCAAGGTGGCGGGCCTGCCCGAGCTGCGGCCCGGCGACAACCTGGAGATCTACGGCCTCGGCCACCGTTTCTCGGGCACCTACTTCGTCAAGCGGGTCGAGCACACCCTCAACACCAGTGGTTTCTTCACCCAGTTCACCGGACGGCGGATCCATCAGGGGGACCAGTGACCATGAGGGGCACGCCACGCGCCCGCTCCACCGACAAGCGCTACTACGGCGTGGTCGAGGCGCTCGTGGTGGAGAACGAGGGCGACGACGAGGGGCAGGTCAAGCTGAAGTTCCCGTGGTTCGACGACACCACGGTCACCGACTGGGTCCGGGTCAGCCAGCTCTACGCGGGAGGTGGCTACGGCTCGGTGTTCGTTCCCGAGAAGGGCGATGAGGTGCTCGTCGCCTTCGTCCACGGGGATATGCGGTACCCGATCGTGCTGGGCGGCCTCTACAACGGCGAGGACAAGCCGCCGACCGCCCGCACCGAAGGCCGCGACCAGAAGATCATCCGGACCCGGCACGGCCATGAGGTGCTCCTGGACGACACCCAGTCCAAGGCCGCCGTACGGATCACCTCCGCCGCCGGACATGTGGTGGAGCTGGACGACCAGGGCAAGGCGATCCGCATCACCGCCGCCGAGGGCGGCAGCGTCACCGTGACCGCGCAGGGCGAGATCACCCTCAAGGCGCCGAAGCTGACGGTCGATTCCCCCTCCATCGACCTCGGCGGCGGTGCCACCGAACCGCTCGTGCTCGGCCACGCGCTGCTCCAGGCGTTCAACACCCACACCCACCCCTCCGCCGCCGGGCCCACCGGCCCGCCGGCCCCGCCGCTCACCCCCGCCGTGCTGGCGAAGAAGGCGAGGACGGAATGAGCGAGGAGTTCCTCGGAACCGGCTGGCGGTTCCCGATCCTGCCCGACGCGTCCGGGCGGCTCGGATACGCCGTCGGCGAGGAGAGCATCGAGCACTGTCTGCGGGCGCTGCTCCTCACCGGCACCGGCGAGCGGGTCATGCGGCCCGAACTGGGCACCCGGGCACAGGAGTTGGTGTTCGCGCCCGGGAGTGTGCAGAACCTGCGCGACCTGGAGCAGTCGATCGCCGTCGCCGTCCGCGACCATGAGCCGCGGGTGGAACTGGAGGAGGTCCGCGCGGAGGCCGACCCGGCCGACGAGTCGCGGATCACCGTCTCGGTCGTGTACCGCATCCGGCGCAGCAACACCAAGGCGAACCTGGTGTTCCCGTTCTACACCGGGCTCACCGGACTCACGGGCCTCACCGGGGGCACACCATGACCCTGCCCCCGCCGAAGCTGGACGACCTCACCTGGGCCGACATGATGGCGGCCATCCGTCGCCGGATCCCCGCCGAGTCCGACGGCACCTGGACGCTGCACGCGCCCGTCGACCCCGGCGTCACCCTCCTCGAACTCTTCGCCTACCTGCTCGAACAGCGGCTGTACTGGCTCGACCAGGTGCCGGACGCGCTCGTGGTCGCCATACTGCGGCTGCTCGGCCTCGAACCGCCGCGCCCCGCCCGCCCCGCCGCCACCGTGCTGCGCCTCGCCGCCCGGCAGGAGGGCGCCGCGGTCCCGCTCGTCCCCGCCGGGACGGCGCTCACCCGGGACCCCACCGGGCAGGTGGTCTTCACCCTCGACGACGATCTGGCCGTGCCGCCGCTCGCCGAGGGCGGTGAGGTCACCGTGTGGACCGACCGCGACCGCACGGCGGATCTGCGGGCCCGGCGCGGCATCGCGCTGCTGGCGAGCGATGGCACCCCGGCACAGGTACGGTTCACCCTGCCGCTCACCGGGGACCACCCCGCGCCCGGCCCGATCGGGCTGCTCGTCGAGCTGGACGCGCCCGCCGCGTCCGCGCCGTCGTGGCTGCCCGGCGCGGTCGCCGACGTACCGCCGCCCGCCGAGCTGACCTGGTCGTGGTTCCGGCCGGGCACGGACATCTCCGGTGCGTATCAGATGGTCGAGGACGGCACGGGCGGGCTCAGACGGTCCGGTGTCGTCCGGCTCCACCCCCCGGCCGACTGGACGACGCGGGACACCGGGCTCCTGGTGTCCACCCCGGCCGCCACCTACGCGGCCCCGCCCCGTCTGCTCCAACTCGCCGTCAACGCCGCCGCGGCACGCCACTGCCGGCATCACACCGTGAGCGGCGACGACCTCCAGGACCAGATCGGCGCCTGGCTCCGGCTGCCCGGGCAGCATCTCGTCCTGCCGGACGCCGCCGACCGCCTCCTCGAGGCGACGCTGCGCCTGGCGGGCCAGGAGTGGCGGCCGGCCCCGGACTTCACCTTCGGCTCCCCGGCCGACCGGATCTTCGTGCTCGACCGGGCCGAGGGCGCGCTGGTGTTCGGCGACGGACTCACCGGGCGCATCCCCCACCCGGATCCGGACGCGCACATCGACTACGTGACCGGCGGCGGCCGGACCGGCAACGGCGGCATGACCGGCAACTGGCTGCCGGCCCAGGACCTTCCGGGAGCGGTCTCGGCCGCCAACCTCGTACGCGCCGAAGGCGGCACCGACCCCGAGACCATCACCGAGGCGCGCCGCCGCGCCGCCGACTCCCTGGGGGAGGTGACCCGCGCGGTCACCGCCGAGGACTACGCCACCCTGGCGCGTGCGACACCGGGCGTCGCCATCGCCCGCGCCTACCCGGCCGTCGGCGCGCACCCCGGCTTCCCGTGCGCCACGGTGCCCGGCGCGGTGACCGTCCATATCGTCCCGGCCGCGCCCCGCGACGACCTCACCCGCGAGGACTTCGTGGCCGCGCCGCTCCCCGACCCCGGGATGCTGCGCGCGGCCGCCGCCCACCTCGAACAGGCGCGGCTGCTCACCTCCGAGGTCTTCGTCCGCGCGCCCCGCTACCGCGAGGTGACGCTGCGCGTGGCCCTGTCGGGCGATCCGGCGGACGTCACCCGCGTGTCCACCGCGCTCACCGCCGCGCTGCGCCGTTTCCTCGACCCGCTCGTGGGTGGTGAGGACCAGGACGGCTGGCCGTTCGGACAGCCGCTGCGGCCCTCGGCCCTGCTGCGGGCCGCACAGCGGGCGCTGGGCGACCTCGCGGACATCGCCGCGGTGGCGATCGGCCTCGACGGGGTGGACCCGGACGGGACTTTCGAGGAGTGCGACGAGGTGCCGCTCGGCGCGGGGGAGCTTCCCGTCCTGCGGGCGGTCCACACCCGGATCGTGCCCGCCGTCGAACCGGGGGAGGGGCTGGTATGACCGGCGAGGTGTGGTGGGAGAGGGACGCGCGGGAACGGGAGCGCGAGGACGGGCGGATCGTGTCCGGCCCCGGCCCGACCGGTGTCCAGCCCGAACTGGTCGACGCCACCCGCGAGGCCGTCCGCGCCGATGTCCGCGGCCGGATCGCGGGCTACACCCCGGACTGGACCGACCCCGACCGGCAGGACGCCGGTGTCGCCCTCGTCCGCCTCTTCGGCACCCAGACCGAACCCGTACTCGGCCGTGTCAACCGGCTGCCGGAGAAGGTCCTGGCCGAACACCTGGCGACGGCGGGGGGGGGGCGCCCGCGGGGGGTTGCGGGGCCGCCCGCGTCGGCGGGGGGGCCCTCCTGGCCGGGGGGGTCGCCGCGGGCGGTGATGATCGCCTCCTGGCCCCTGGTGAGCGCGATCCGTATCGTTCCCGTGCCCACGGTCTCGTACGGCAGCCGCCGCCCGCGCCCGTCCCGCACCTCGATGGGCCCGTCCAGGGAGTGCCGTACGACACAGGGCGCGCCCGCCTCGCTGCGCAGCCGCACCCAGCGGGTCCGGCCGTCCTCGCGGGCGGCGCTCAGTAGGAAGGCGCCCTGGGTGCGGAAGTCGTGGACCATCAGTTCACGCCAGGCGGTGGGCAGCGCGGGGAAGATCCGGATCACCCCGCCCCAGCTCTGGCACACCATGTCGTGCAGCGACTGCGCGGCGGACAGCGGTGTCTCGATGACCGGGCCGGACTCCTTGTACATGGTGTTCGGCTGGATGAAGCGGCTCATCAGCTCGCCCAGGTACTTCAACGCGTCCTCACCACGCCCCATCTGCGCGGACATCGAGGCGGCGCCGGTGAAGGTGTAGCCCTGGAGCGCGCCCTCGAAGCCGACCCAGTGGTTGAGGGAGGTCTCGATCAGCTCGCGCTTGGCGGGGTCCTCCCAGGTGACCTCGTACAGCGGATAGACGGCGAGCATATGGGAGTAGTGGCGGTGGGACTTGGCGAAGGGCACGCCCGCGCCGATCATGAAGCCGTTCTCGTCGACGGGGTACGGGGTGAGCTTGGCCAGCACCTCCCGCCAGCGCGGTGCGGAGGGGTCCTTGACGCCGAGGATCCGGGCCGAGTCCAGGAGGGTGGCGCAGCCCCAGCGCAGCAGCATCAGGTCGTAGTTGCAGTCGGGCGCGTTGACGCCGTACTCCGGCGAGAAGGTGGCGGGCAGATGCAGCTTGCCGTCGCTGCCGGGGGTGAGGAAGTGGAGGTAGTAGGCGATGGCCTTGCGCAGCAGCGGATAGACCACCTCGCGCAGCACCGACTCGTCCATGGTGTGGCGGTAGGTCAGCCACACGTTGTGCAGTGCCCAGGTGAGGTTGCCGACCTCGGGGGTGGGCGGGTCCTGGCCGGGGATGCCGACCGCGAAGCCGCCGTTGGCCACCGCGCCGCCGTTGACCAGATGGATGTCGGTGGTGCGGGGGATGCCCGCCGAGTCCTTGCGGTACGGGGCGTCGAGCTGGTTGGAGAGGTTGTCGCGGAATTCGCCGAGCGCCCGTGTCACCGCGTCGAGTTCGAGGTGGTTGGAGCCGTGGATCAGCCAGTACTCCAGCTGCACATTGAGGTTCCACCAGGTGGCGGGCCACGGGGTGGACTCCAGCCAGGGCCCCGAGGTGGCCATCACGGGGGCGTCGGCACGCGCGGCCGCGGCCACCTTGTACAGCTGGATCCAGTAGAAGCGCTGGAGCCGGGCGTCGGGGAGGGAGAGGAAGCTCTTCCGGTAGTAGGCGTGCCACCAGGCGCGATGGGTGGGCGCGAGGGCGTCGTAGGGGAGCGCCGAGGCGGACCCGATGTCCTTCAGGGCGCGGTCGCGCGCGGTCCGCTTGGGGTGGGAGTGGGCCACGGTGACGTACAGCGTCCGCCGTCCGGCGCGGGTCCGCTCCCGCCAGGCCGTCACATGCTGTCCGCCGGCGAGCAGCGGCTGCACGGCGGCCTGGACGCCGTGGTGGTCCTCGACGACGGCCGGGGGGTTGCCGGTGTAGCCGTCGGGCACCGGTTTGAAGTCGACCCGCGGGCTGATGGCCTCGGCGGGGTGGAACACCCAGCGGAACGCGGCCTCACCGGAGGTCGGGGTCACCTCGATCGCCATGACGGAGCGTGAGTTGTGCACCAGGGCGCGGAGGGTGAGCGTGCCCTTGTCGGTGGTGATGGTCCCGGTCAGCTCGGCGTCGCGCAGCCGCAGCCGCCAGTCGACGGCGGTGATGGCACCGACCGGCTCCAGGGTGAAGTACCCGATGGGCAGCCGCGCGAGCCCGAAGAGGGAGCCGAACTCCGGCCGGTGGTCCTGGACCTCGCTGTGCTGCACATTGAAGCGCACCGCGTTGGCGCCGCCCCGGGGGGGGGTTTTTGCCCCGGCCCCCCCGGGGGTGCCCCGGGAGGGGGCCCCCGGCCCCGGGCGCCGGCGGGGTATGCACCACCACGGGGGGGGGGGGGGGGGCCGGGTCGACTCCGACGGCGGCCGCCCCC
>NZ_JBHYVB010000053.1:0-5886 GCF_042750115.1 Streptomyces sp. NPDC059455 | reverse complement strand
GGAGCGGGTGCTCGACATCAGCCCCGAGGAGGTGCGGGCCGTGGCCGCGGCGCGGGGGGGGGGCGCGCCCCCGCCGCCCCGCCGGCCGTTCCCGAGGAAGGGGCCCTCGTACCAGGTCCGCGGCATCTTCTGCCACACCATGTCGGCGTCGGCGAGGACCGTGGCCCAGGGGTCCCCCGCGGGGCGGGCGGCCGCGGCGGGGGCCTGTGGCTCGGCGGCGTACGCGGTGGCCGGGCCGGCGAGTCCGGCGGCGGCGCCCGCGGCCATGGCGGTGCCGACGACGGTCCTTCTGGTGGGTGCGGATGACATGACGCTCCAGGGGTGTGAACCGGGGTGCGGGCGTTCTTCGGCGGGGGCGGCGGGGCGCTGCGGCGGTCACGTACATGCCTGTGGTTCCTCGACCTGAACCCCTCGGGCATGATGCAGGCCCCATGGCGGAACCGGAACCCCTCGGGCGTCATAAACATCGGATGGACGGCGGGGAAGGCGGCCGGAAATGGCGCCCGCATGGGGGCAGGCGCGGCAAGACCTCGGATCTCCTGGCCCGGAGGCGGGCGGGTTACGCGTTCGCCTCCCGTCCCCTGACGATCAGCCCGACGCCATGCCGGAAGCGGTGCTCGAAGTCGCCGAAGTGTTCGGTGACCACGGCGAGGGAGGGGAAGCGCTCGGCGGTGACCGCCCGCCGCAGCGGCTCCATGCCGCCGATGCCCTGGGCGGCCTGCTCCTCCTGGGCCAGGCCGAGCGTGAAGTACACCAGCGACCAGGTCCGCCAGCCCGCTTCGGCGGGGCCGTGGCCACCGCTGAGGAAGGCGCCCGTCATGGCGTCCGCGAAGCGCAGGGTGTGCTCCTCGGCGATATATGTCCCGGCCACGACCCGGGCGCCGTCGCGGCGGGAGAGCAGCGCGGCGCGATAGCGGTGGGCGAGCGTCTGCGCCCGTTCGTCCCAGGGCTCCGGGAGCGGCGCGTCGGCGCATCCCTCGAGCATCGCGTCGGCCATCAGCTCCAGCAGCCGGGGCTTGCTGGAGGCGTGCCAGTAGATGGTGTTGAGCTGCACGCCCAGCCGCTCGGCGACCTTGCGCATCGTGAGCTTGTCCAGCCCCGCCTCGTCGAGCAGTTCCAGTGCCGCCGTCACCACGGCCGTGCGGTCCAGGCCCATGCCGTCGCTCTCCCTCCGCTTGCGTCTTGATCCGGGATCAAGTCTACTGGGGCCAGATCATTGATCCTGGATCAAGAGGTCGGGATCGGAACAGAGCGAGGGGGATGGTGTGGTGAACGACGTCGTCGTGGTGGGGGCCGGACCCGTGGGGCTGCTGCTCGCGGCCGAGCTGCGGCTGGTGGGCGTGGACGTCACCGTGATCGAGCGCGCGGCCGCCCGCAGCCCGCACTCCAAGGCGCTGACCCTGCATCCGCGCAGCCTGGAGGTGCTGGCGATGCGCGGCATCGCCGAGCCGTTCGTCCGCGAGGGCGTGCCCGTGCCCACCGGGCACTACGGCGGGCTGCCGGTCCGGCTGGACTTCTCCGTGCTGGACACCCGCTTCCCGTACACGCTGGTGCTGCCGCAGCTCCGCACCGAGCAGCTGCTGGAGGAGCGGCTGCGGGCGCTGGGCGGGGAGATCCGCCGGCGGCACCGGGCGCTGGAGGTGCGCCAGGACGCGGACGGCGCCGAGGTGGACGTGGCGGGCCCCGACGGGACGTACACCCTGCGCGCGTCGTGGGTGGTGGGCTGCGACGGGGCCGGAAGCGCCGTACGGACCTCCGCCGGGATCGACTTCCCCGGCACCGGGACCACGACCACCGGTTTCCTCGGCGATGTGGTGCTCGACGCGCCGCCGTCGGCCCCCTCGGTCGACAACGAGTACGGGGGCTTCCTGATCGTCCCGCTGGCCGACGGGCACCACCGCATCGCGGGCTCCACCAGGGAGTCCCTCACCATCCCCGCCGACCGGCCGCTCACCTTCGAGGAGCTGCGCGGCTATGTGCGCCAGGTCGCGGGCACGGACTTCGGGATGCGGGCACCCCGCTGGCTGTCCCGGTTCGGCAACGCCGCCCGGCAGGCCGCCCGCTACCGCGACGGCCGCGTCCTGCTCGCCGGGGACGCGGCGCATATGCACATGCCCATGGGCGGCCAGGGCCTGAACGTGGGGCTCCAGGACGCCTTCAACCTCGGCTGGAAGCTGGCCGCGGTGTGCCAGGGCCGCGCGCCGGACGGGCTGCTGGACACCTACCACGCCGAGCGCCACCCCGTGGGGGCCGCGCTGCTGGAGAACACCCAGGCCCAGACCGTGCTCGGCGCCACGCACACGCCCGACGTACAGGCCCTGCGCTCGGTGTTCGGCCGGCTCCTGGCCGCCCATCCGGCGGTGAACCGGCAGTTCGCCGGGGAGCTCTCGGCGCTGGACGTGGCCTACCCGGCGGACGGGGCGGCCGACCGGCTCACCGGCACCCGGGCCCCCGACCTCGGGCTGGACGGGGTGCCGGAGCCCAGCCTGTATCCGCTGCTGGCCGACGGGCGCTTCGTGCTGCTCCACCTCGGCGCGGACGGCGCTACGGGGCGTGACCCGGGCGACGCCCGCGCCATCGCCGACGCGCTCGCCGGGAGCCCGGACCGGATACGGGCCGTGACCGCGCGCCCGACCACCACCCATGACGGCTGGGCGGGGCGGCGGACGGTCCTGGTGCGCCCCGACGGCCATGTCGCCTGGGATACCGCGCTGTCCACCAAGTGAGACGTGTTCGGTGGGTCTCGTACGTACCAGCTCACCACGGATGGCTCCCCGCGGCCACCGGGCCCGGAACGCGGTCCCGGCGGCGGCTCGTTGTCCACTCCCTGAGAATCGACGCGCGAAGCGTTCAAGCGCTGGTTAATCTGACGACAGATCCGGTTCAGCCGACACGAGGGAGTGTGCGGTGACCCCCGAACAAACGCAGAGCGACGACGCGCGCGCCGATAACAGCGGGCGGTTCGTGCAGGCCGCCGAGGTGGGCAGTCTGGAGGTATGGGCGCGGTCCGCGCCGATCCGACTCGCCGGTTACGAGGACGACCTCGCCGAGCCGCACATCCTCCAGAGCGTGGACTGATGGCCCGGTGCGTGCGCTGAGAGCGAGGGAGGACACCGGTCCCCCGGCCGCGGCCGCTGGCAGCAAGCGGACATCCCGGCCGTCGACCGGTCGCCTCCCTCGCCTGACGGATCACCCTTCTGGCTCAGCTACCAACTGGTAGTTAAGTCCTCCACCCCCGTGATGCGGCACCGGGCTGGTGTGCCCCGCGTGGCACATGGCAGGATGCATCGCGCGGCGTCGTTCGCCTTAACCAACCGTGAGGGTGTGCGAGCCCGGGAGCAGCCGTGAGGGGGCGCAGATGGCAGCGGGTGGAGACAGGTCACCGGACGCCGACGGCAGCCCGCTGGCGGACCGGCTCAACTACCTGTTCACCACCATGCACCCGCCGGGCGCGCCGTACACCAACGCGCATGTCGCCGAGGAGATCAGCGGCGGCGGGGAGTACGGCGGGGTGAGCCTGACCGAGCAGTATCTGTCGATGCTGCGCAACGGCAGGCGCACCAACCCCAGCCCGGATGTGCTGCGGGCGCTCGCCAAGTTCTTCGCCGTGCCCGTCGGCTATCTGCTGGGCGATCTGTCGCCTTCGCAGGCTGAGCGGGTCGAGGAGGAGGTACGGTTCCTCGTCGCCATGCGCGACAAGCGGGTCCGCAGCATCGCGCTGCGCTCCGTGGGCCTCCCGCCAGAGGTCCAGGACAGTCTCACCACGATCATCTCCCAGTTCCGGCAGCAGATGAACCTTCCGCCCGAGCCGCCCGGTACGAACGACGCCGGAGAGGCGGACGGTTCGGGCGGTCCGGACGGCGGGGCGACGAATGGCCGCCGATGACCCGGAACTCTTCTCCTCCTGGCGGCGGACCGGAAACGAGGGTGGTACAGGCATGCGAGTGGGCCGGATACGGCGGCGGTGCAAGCAGCTCATCAAGGAGCTCGGGCTGCCCGCCTCGACCGACCTGCCCGGTCTGTGCGACCTCGTGGCCCGCCGCGTCGGACGCCCCGTCCACCTGGTGCCGATGAGCCTGGGCGGTGTGGTCTCGGGCATGACCGCCTCGACCGACGAGGACTACTGGATCTTCTACGAGCTCAGGACGTCCCCCTGGCACCAGATCCATATCGTGCTGCATGAAATCGGCCATCTGCTGCTCGGGCACGAGCAGGACCCGGCGGTCACCGAGGACGCGCTGCGGATGTGGACGCCGTCGGTCGATGTGACCACCGCGATGCGCCGGCTGGGGATGACCCCGGACTTCGCCCGCCACCACTGCTACGACAACCTCACCGAGCGCGAGACCGAGGTGCTGGGCACCCTCCTGATGGAGCGTGTGGTGCCGACCTCGCCGGACCACGGGCTGCCGCTCGAGGGCCGGGCGGCCGAACTCGCCGCGGCGCTGGGCCCGGCGCTGCGTCATGTGCGCACCGACGGGGTCGCCCGTACCGATGGCGTACGCGGTGAACCGGGCGGTGACACCGGTGTTTGACCTCGTCTATCTGTGCTTCGGCGCCGCCGCCTGGGCGATGGCCGGTTACAAGGCCCGCGCCTGGTTCCGCGACCGCGCCAACGCCGATCTCGGCCTGGCGTGTGTGATGACCGCGGCCGTGGCCAATGTGTTCCTGCTCTCCGCGCCCAGCGTCTACCGCTGGTTCGACGGGCTGATGGGCGTCGCCAATCTGGCCATGGTCTTCCTCTACTCCTCCGTCGTGGTGTTCGCCACCGGCGCCCTGGTGCTGCTGCTGCGCTGGACGGGCTCCGCGGTGCCGCCCCGCGCGGTGGTCGCCGCCGTGGCCGTGGCGTGGACGGTGGCCGTCGTCGGCTTCGCGGTGGGCCGCCCGGACGCCGTGGAGCACCCCCGCGACTTCAGCACCGCCTACGCCGACGCACCCGGAGTGGTCCTCTTCCTGGTGCTGTATCTGGCCATTTTCGGAGCCGGTCTGGCGGGGCTCGGCATCCTGTGCCCGCGCTATGCCGCCAGCCTGCGCGGCTCATGGCTGGCCCGGGGGCTGCGGGTGCTGGCCGCCGGATGCTGGCTGGGACTGGCGTACTGCTCCTGCAAGCTGATCGGTTTCGTCTTCTCCTGGGCGGGCCATGAGCTGTACTGGCTCTCCAACGGAGTGGCCCCGCTGACCGCCTCGGTCGCGGCGCTCCTGGTGCTGGCCGGTTTCGCCATCCCCGCGGTGGGCCCGAGGGCCTCCGCGTGGCGCCGCTTCCGGAGGCTGCGGCCGCTGTGGCGGGAGGTCACCGAGCAGGCCCCCGAGGTGTCCATGGGGCAGTCCCGCTGGGCCGGCTGGTGGCCGTTCGCGGATCTGGAGTGGCGGGCCAACCGCCAGATGGCGGAGATCCGGGATGTCCAGCGCGGCGTACGGCGTCATGTGGAGGCCCGCGCGCTGGAGATTGCGCATGTCAAGGGCGGCGCGGCGCGACTCGACGATTGGCAACTTGCTGCCGTAGTGGAAGCAGCGGCGCTCAGACGCGGTTTGCTGAATCAAGCAAACGGACATGTGCCGGAGTCCGCGGCGGACAGCGTGGTGGTGACGACAGGGGCCGAACTGGTGGAGGAGCACGAGCATCTGGCCCGCGTCGCCGACGTCTACCACCTGCCGCTGGTGGACGAGGTACTCGCGGAACTGAGAGAGGAGACCGCCGCCCAGCGGCGGTGAACGGGGGGATCACAGACGAGGTGGCCCTGGACGGGGGTCGGGGCCGCCCGTGGCACAGGCGGCGCCGGGGAGATTCAGCCCCCCCCCCGCCCCCCCGCCCCCCCAATTAAACACCCGCGTGCACAAACCCAGGGGCGGAGTCTTATAAAAAACTAAAGCGGCCGACGCTATTTT
>NZ_JBHYVB010000052.1:16387-58217 GCF_042750115.1 Streptomyces sp. NPDC059455 | reverse complement strand
CCTTGGACCCCGGGTCTGGGGCGGAGCCCCCCACGCGGCGGAGCCGCATATCGTCAGGTGCCGGGAAGGGGCGGGGAGGGGGAAGATCCGCGGACCCGCGAGCCGCCGGTGCGCCCGTCCGGGCGACGCCTCCCCCTGGTGGCTGAGGTCCGCTCACCCGGCCGTCAGGCGCCACAACGACGTCACCTCCGCCGCGCGGGCCGAGTGGAGGGGGTCGGTGGGGTCGAAGGCGCGGGGGTGGACGGGGCGGACGTCCAGCCGGTCCAGGACCGTCAGGCCCGCCGTGTCGAAGGCGGCCGACAGTTCGGCGCGCGGCCGCAGTCCCAGGTGTTCGGCGAGGTCGGAAAGGATCAGCCAGCCCTCTCCGCCGGGGGTCAGATGCCCGGCGAGCCCGTTCAGGAAGCCGTGCAGCATACGGCCGGACGGGTCGTAGACGGCGTATTCGAGCGGTGAGGAGGGCCGGGCCGGGACCCAGGGCGGGTTGCAGACCACCAGCGGGGCGCGGCCCGGCGGGAAGAGGTCGGCCTCGGCCACCTCGACCCGCCCGGACAGGCCCAGCCGGGCCACGTTCTCCCGGGCGCACGCCAGCGCCCGCGCGTCCTGGTCGGTGGCCACCACCCGCTCGATGCCGCGCCGGGCGAGGACGGCCGCCAGGACGCCGGTTCCGGTGCCGATGTCGAAGGCCAGCTCGTGCGACGGCAGCGGGGCCTCGGCCACCAGGTCGACGTACTCGCCGCGCACCGGCGAGAAGACCCCGTAGTGCGGATGGATACGGTCCCCGCCCAGCGCCCGCACCTTGACGCCCTTCTCCCGCCACTCATGCGCGCCGATCAGCCCGAGCAACTCGCGGAGCGAGACCACCGAGGGGTCCCGCGCCGGGCCGTACGCCTCGGTGCACGCCTGCCGTACGTCCGGCGCCCGGCGCAGCGGGACCCCGAAGTCCGCGTCCAGCGGCACCAGCACCATCCCCAGCAGCCGGGCCCGCCGGGACTGGGCCTGGCGGTGCCGGTGGAACGCCTCGGCCGGGGACGCCGCCGGTGGCCGCCGCTCCTTCGCCCGGCGCGGGCCCCGGTCGATCCGGCGGGCCAGAGCGGTCAGCAGCTGACGGGCGCCCTGGTAGTCGCCGCGCCACAGCAGCGCGGTGCCCTCGCAGACGAGGCGGTGGGCGGTGTCGGCGGGCATCCGGTCGTCCGCGATCGCGACCCGCCGGGGCGGCGGCGCGCCGCTCTCGGAGCGCCACTGGGCGGTATGGATCCGGCCGTCCTCGGTCCACTCGATGACCTGCTCGGTACTCAGAGGTACGCCCTTTGCTCTTGTGCCGTGCCCGTGTGCCGTACGGGCCGGTGTGTGTGCGCTGATCCTTGCGGTACCGGGCCCTCCGCGCGAGCGGTTTTCCGGTCGGGGTGACGCCGCGTCAATGATTCAGCGGAGAAGGGCGCCCGCCGGGGCGGGCGCCCTGTGACCGCTTGACGGCTGGCTCAGGACGCGCCGACCGCCGTCACCTTCCCCTTGTCATCGGTGACGGCGACGTCCAGGAGCGCGCTCCTGTCCGTCCCGAGGTAGGCCAGGCTCTTCGCGTCGAAGACCCAATAGCCGCTCGTGGTCTTCGAGGGGTTCCGGCGGTTGGTGTACGTGAGGCCGATACCGGTCCGGCCCGCGCCGTCCTTGACGTTCTCCACGACGCGGACGTCCGGCAGCTTGGCCATGGCACGGTAGAGCGCGGCATTGAGATCGGGCAGCAGGGTGGCCTGGTCGAGAATGGCTCCGGCGTTCTCGAAGACCGTCTCGGTCAGCCGCGATTTCACCACCCCGCTGCCGCTCGTGAGCTTCTTCAGCAACGCGTCGGGGTCGGTGGGGAGGGCCTGGAGCTGCCGGAAGCTCGGAATCCCGCCCGGCGACATGGCGATGTCCTGGGTCTGGGAGGGGTCGGGTTCGCCGTTCGGGGACAGCGCGGTGAGGCGGCGGAGACCGTCCCGCTTGCCGGGCACGGGCTGCCACTCGTCGCTCTGGACATTCCCCTTGTACCTCCTGGTGCCCGTGATATCCCCCTTGGAGTCCCGCACGGGCTTCGAGGGACCGCCCCACATGGCCGAGGGTCCCTGGGACTTGGTGTAGATGTACTGGTCGTCGCGGACCGTGACCGCCGGTCGGTCGGCCGCCACCACGGCGATCCGGTCCAGCAACTGCACGGCTTGCCGGTGCTCGGCCCTGGGATCACCGCTGACGCCGGTGGCGGTGGCGCCGCCCTTGCCGTCCCGTACGCCGTCGACCGCCACCGCTCCCACGACCACGGCGGCGGCCAGAGCCAGCGGCGCCGCGATGAGGACGAGGCGCCGCCGGGGGCGCCGGGGTGCCGGAAGCGCGGGTGAGGTGTCCGTCGTACCCGCCAGCTCGTAGACGGTCTCGCTGCTGATCTGTTCCATCAGATGTTCCCTCAGGACGCGGTGGCGGTCCCGCCGGAGCACCGGACGGCCCGGTGCGGGCAGCAACTCGGCCAGATCCTGGTGGTCGACCGGCTGATCGGGTCGTCGCGGGTTGGTGTTCATCGTTTCTTCTCCTGCGTGGACCGAGCCGCCTGATGGCGGCTGACCGGTAACTGTCCGACCGTGGCCGCGCGTTGCACCGCGTCCTGCCCGGCGCCGCCGTCCGCGCCTTGGTCGCCGCCCGTGCCGCCATCGCCGCCGATGAGCTCGAGTTCGGTGAGCTTGCGCAGGCGCTTTCGCGCGCGTGAGAGCCGGGCCCGTACGGTGCCGACGGCCACGCCCAGGGCCTCGGCCACCGTGGCGGCGTCCAGGCCCTCCCACACGCAGAGCGTGAACACCTCGCGCTCCCCGCGGCGCATCGTGCGCAGCGCCCGCCGCGCGGCGGCCAGCTCCTCGGTGTCGGCCAGGCGCTGGGTCACCTCGTCGGCGAAGTCAGGCACCGGGTCCGGGGGTGGCAGTTTGGCGAGCGCGGCCTGGTGTCTTCGGGCCGCCCGCGCGGTGTTGCGCGTGACGTTCGTCGCGATCCCCAGCAGCCACGGGCGCAGGCTGCCGTCACCCGGAAGCAGCCGCTCGCGCAGCCGCCATGCCTCCAGGAAGGTCAGCGACACGATGTCGTCGGCCATGACCCAGTTGCCGGTCAGCCGGACGGCGTGCCGGTAGATCACCGAGGCGTACTCGTCGAAGAGCTGCCCGAAGGCATCCGGATCTCCGGCCCGCACGCGGGCGCGCAGTGAAGTCTCCACACTCCTCCCTGTCCGCCGCGCCCGCCGCGCTGCCGGTGATCCGCGTCACATCGGGCCGCGCCCTCACCCCCGTGCGGCGTCCCGCAGCGCAAGCCGCCAGTCCTGGCCGACCAGGGGTGAGCCGTAGCCCCTGTGCCGCTTCTCGGCGATCAGCTCGAACCCGGCCCGCTCATAGATCCGGCGGGCGGAGGTCAGGACGTCATTGGTCCACAGCACGAGATCGCGGTAGCCCGCCTCGCGCGCGAAGTCGACGCACGCGCCCACCAGCCGCTCGCCGATCCGCCGCCCGCGCGCCTCCGGTTCGACGAGCAGCAGCCGCAGCCGGGCCGTATCGGGCTGTTCGTCCCGTACGCACATCACCGATCCGACGGGGCGGCCGTCGAGCTCCGCGATCCACGCCCGTTCGCGGGCCGGGTCGTGGCCCGCGCCGAACTCCCCGACGATCCGGGCCACCAGGGCCTCGAACTCGGCGTTCCACCCGAACTCCCGGGCGTACACGGCGCCGTGGCGCTGCACGATCCAGCCCAGGTCCCCCGGCGCCAGTCCGCGCAGCCGCACCTCGGGCTCCGCCGGGCCGGTGAACACGCCGCGGGCGTTGGCCAGCGCCTCCCGCAGCCGCCCCAGCTCGTTCCGGGGGACCTTGGCCAGCAGCCCGGTCACCGCCTCGCGTGAGCGCCGGTCCAGATCCTCCGCCGCCGCCCGGCCCGCCGTGGTGAGCAGCACCTCCTGGAAGCGGGCGTCGCGCTGGTGGCGCTCGCGCGTCACCAGCCCGCGCTCCTCGAACCGGCTCAGCGTCCGGCTCAGATGCGCGGCGGTGACCCCCAGGTGCTCCCGGAGCGCCGAGGCATGGGTGCGCTCGCGCTGGGCCAGCTCGTAGAGGATGCGGGCCTCGCCCAGTGTGTACGGGGTGTTGAGCTGCCCGGGGTAGTCGAGGACGCCGATCAGCCGGGTGTACATCCGGTTGAAGTCGCGTACCTCGTCCACGGCCAGGTCAAGATCGTCGCGCGGCTCCATCCGGCACCCCTCCGTACCCTGTGGTCGATGCGATTCGCTTGACCACATAGTTGCGCCAGGTCAAGTGTTTGGGAAGAGGCATCGGGTTGGCGAACGCGTGGGGCAGCCCGCCGGAACGAACGTCATCGGTCGGCGGCCGGCAGCCACCAGTCGTCCCGCGGCGGTACCAGCCAGCCGCGTTCGGTGGCGATGTCGTGGATGGTGGTGATGGCATGGCGAAGCGGGATGGACCTGCTCCCGGCCCGCCAGATCACCGAGAACGGGTAGAGGGGCACGGGGTCGACCACGGGTCTGACCACCACGCCGTCCGGCATGGGCGCCTCCAGCGGCCCGAACGAGGGAGCCCGGTAGGCCAGTACGGCCGCGTTGGCCGCCCCCCGGCCGTGGCCGTGCAGGCGCCGTCCGACGCGCAGGCCGAACGCGGCGGCGAGCTCCTGGTTCCAGTCCAGCCATTCGGCCGCCTCCTGCGCCGTGTGCAGAAGGAGCGGGTACGCGGCGAGCTCCGCCATCGGCACCCGCGCCCGGTGGGCCAGTTCATGCCCGGCGGGGAGAACGATCCCCATGGGTTCCAGGCGCACCAGCTGGTACCGCAGTGACCGGGGCAGCGGCTCCCCGGTGCCGTTGATCCGGCCGAACGCGAGGTCCACCACCCCTTCGGCCAGGGCCGAGACCGTTCCCGCGAACCCCTGTCCCTGGATGACCTCCAATGTCACATCGGCCAGCCGCGGCCGGAGCTCCCGCGCGATGACACCCGAGGTGAGCCCCTCGGTGATCACATCGACGCGCAGCGGAGGCGCGCTGCGCCTCAACTCACCCAGCAGGTCCGAAGCGTCCGCGAGCAGTTCCCGGCCGCGGCGGACGAACAGCTCCCCCTCCGGGGTCAGCTCGACATGGCGCCGGTCCCGGAGGAACAGCGTGACGCCGAGCCGGCTCTCCAACCGGCTGATCTGCGACGAGAGGGTCTGCTGCGCGATCAGCAGCCGCGCGGCCGCGCGGGCGAAGTGCAGCTCGTCGGCCAGGACGACCGCGTACCGCACGAGTCGTAAGTCCAAGTCCACGAGTCGGTAACAGTAGATGACTGTCACCGGCCGCTCAAGAGTGTTGGACCGCCCCGGTCCCGACGGCCTCGAATGGAGACATGGCGAGGCACGAGTCGACCCCCACCCTCACGACGTGGTCGCTGGTCACCGCCCACACCGCCGACCGGGGCAGCTTCTGCGCGGCCCTCGGCGAGGACGGCATACGGGAAGTGCCCGCCCTGCGCGGATATCCCGGGGCCTTCGAGGCCCTTCAGGACTGGGCTGCCCTCGCACCGGGCCTGCGCGCGTACGATCCGCGGGAGGCCGCCCCGGTGCGCGGCGCCCGGCTGCTGGCCCCCGTCCGCTACCCGCGGACCGTGCTCTGCTCAGGAGCCAACTACCGCGATCATCTGGCGGAGATGACGGGCGACGGTGCCACCCGGGTGCGCCCGTTCTTCTTCCTGAAGCCTCCCACCACCACCGTCATCGGGCCCGACGAC
Organism: Streptomyces sp. NPDC059455; assembly: GCF_042750115.1. NCBI lineage: Bacteria > Bacillati > Actinomycetota > Actinomycetes > Kitasatosporales > Streptomycetaceae > Streptomyces > Streptomyces sp. NPDC059455. The sequence goes on along the minus strand of NZ_JBHYVB010000052.1, from coordinate 52,458 downwards.
CCCATCGTCATCCCGGCCGACGAGAGCCAGAAGGTGGACTGGGAAGCCGAACTCGCCGTCGTGATCGGGCGGGCGGGGCGTGACATCCCCACGGACCGGGCAGCGGCGCACATCGCCGGCTACACCATCGTCAACGACATCTCCGCCCGCGGACCGCACCACCGGGCGGACGCCTTCGCCGAACCCTTCGCCTGGGACTGGCTGGCCTCCAAGGGGCAGGACACCTTCTGCCCCACCGGTCCCGGCGTCACCCCGGCGTGGCTGGTGCCCGATCCGCACGATCTGCCCATCCGGCTCACCGTCAACGGCCACGAGGAACAGGTGAGCAATACCAGGGAGATGATCCAGAGCGTGCCGGAGCTGATCGCGGCCGCCAGCACTCTGATCACCCTCCAGCCCGGCGACATCCTCGCGACCGGCACCCCGGCCGGCGTCGGCCTGCCCCGCGACAGGTTCCTGCACCCGGGGGACACGGTGGAGATCACCATCGGGCACCTCGGCCGACTCCGCAATCCGGTCACCGCCCGCGAAACCGCCACCGGCACCGCCCGCGAAACCGCTCACGGCAGTGCCCGCGACACCGCACAAGGAGCATCACGATGAAACTGCATGTGGACCGCGAAGCCTGCCAGGTCACCGCAATGTGCACCGGGCTCGCGCCCGAAGTCCTCGACCTCGATGAGCGGGGCGATCTCGTCATACTCGACCAGACGCCGCCGCCCCACCTGCTGGACGACGTGCGCCAAGCGGTGCGCAGCTGCCCGATGCGGGCGCTGTGGATCACGGAGGACTGAGCGATCTGGCCGTCGCCGACCGGATCGTCGCCGCCGAGGACGTGGCCCGCCGGCCGCCCACCGCCCGTCCCGCATGCCGTGTCCTGAGGCGCGGGAGACAGCCACCCAACGCTCACGAGGAGAGACGGACCATGCCCGGCATCACCCACCGTTCCACCAAGCCACCGCTGCTGATGACCCGCTTCCTGTCACACGGCACCCTGGAGTGCCGGGACATCGCCGCCACCCGGCGCTTCTACGAGGAGGTGCTCGGCCTCGAAGTGGCGCAGCAGGCGCCCATGGCGCTGTTCGTACGGCTGGGCGGCAACCACTGCTACGCGGTCGTCGAGACCCCCGGCTCCGGCCAGGACATGCCGCTGATGAACCACAATGGGCTGGACCTGGCGAGCGAGGAGGAGGTCCGGGAGGCGTACGAGGCGCTGCAGCGGGTCAAGGACGAGTACGCGATCAGGAAGCTGACCAAGCCCGTCCGCCAGCACGGCACCTACTCCTTCTACCTCCAGGACCTGGACGGCAACTGGTGGGAGATCTGCCATCTGCCGAAGGGCGGCTACGCGTTCCGCTTCGAGTACGCCGAGGTGGACCTCACCGGCCGGGAGGACCTGTCCCCGCAGGAGATCCGCTCCCGGTACCAGCGGCCGCTGGACCATGTGCCGTCCGAGGTCGCGCGGTAGGGGCCGACTGCGCGGCGGCCCGGCAGGGGTCAGTCGCGCGGCGGTCCGGCAGGGGTCGGCCGCGCGGTGGTCCGGTAGGGCTCAGCCGCGCGGCGGCGCCGTGGAGGCGCGGGCCATCAGCTCGGCCCGGACCATCGCCACCCCGCCCGGCGGCTGCGGCTCGCGGCCCAGGGCCAGCCGCCCGGCCCGCGCGCCCGCCTCGTACAGCGGCAGCCGCATCGTGGTGAGGGCCGGGACGGCGTCCGCGCTGAACGGGAGGTCGTCGAAGCCCGCGACCGAGACGTCCTCGGGGATGCGCAGCCCCTGGTCGCGCAGGGCGGCGCAGACGCCGAGCGCGATGGTGTCGTTGGCGGCGACTATGGCCGTCAGGGTCCGGTCGCGGCGCAGCAGTTCGAGGGTGGCGTCATAGCCGGAGGCGCGGTCGTACAGGCCGTGGACGGTCAGCCGCTCCGCGTCCTGGTCCACCCCGGCGGCGGCCAGCGCCGCCCGGTGGCCCTCCAGCCGGTGGCGGGTCGTGGTGCGCTCGGCGGGGCCCGCCACATAGCCGATCCGGCGGTGGCCGAGGGTCAGCAGATGTTCGGTGAGCCGGCGGGCGCCGCCGCGGTTGTCGAAGGTGAGGGTGGTGGCGTCCTCGATCGGCGGGCGGCCGCACAGCACCACCCGGGTGCCGGACGCGGCCAGCCGGGACGCCTTGGCGGCCACGGCGGTGGCGTGGGCGGGGTGCTCGACCGCGCCGCCGGTGAGCACGACGGCGGCGGCGCGCTGCCGCTGCAGCAGGGTGAGGTAGTTGAGCTCGCGCTCGGGCGAGCCACCGGTGTTGCAGATGACCGCGAGCTTCTCGCCGCCCCGGCCCGATTCCCCGGCCGGGGTGACCATTTCGGCCTGCACGGCGCCCGCGATGATCCCGAAGAAGGGGTCCGCGATGTCGTTGACGAGCACCCCGACCAGATCGGACGTGGCGGCGGCGAGAGCGCTTGCCGGGCCGTTGACCACGTACTCCAGCTCGTCGACCGCACGCAGCACCCGGGTCCGGGTCGACTCCGCGACCGGGTAGTTGCCGCTCAGGACGCGCGACACGGTCGCCGCCGAGACCCGAGCCCGTGCCGCCACATCGGCCAGGGTCACTGCCATATTTCCTCCGTTGGGTGGTCACCTTCTGGTACACCGTGCGCGCTGGTTGGGCGCCTCCATGCTCTCACCCCATGAGCGGCGCGATTCTGCACTCCAGGGTCTTGTCCTGTCATCCGGACCATGCCTAGGGTCCTCCCCAGCAAGCGCTTACCCCAGGCGACGGCGAGGAGACCTCAGCCCATGGCCGCAGCAGCCACCGCCCGTATCCGTGCCGCAGTGGTCGGCACCGGAGGAATCGTCAGCGGCAGCCATCTGCCTGCACTGCGTGATCACGCCGACCGGGTGGACCTCGTCGCCGCCGTCGACGTGGCCGCGGACCGGCTCGACGCCTTCCGCGCCGCGGCGGCCGAGGGCGGCACCTTCGACGTCACCGGCTACTCCGATGTGGCCGCCATGCTGGAGGCCGAGCGCCCCGGCCTGGTCCTCATCGGCACCCCGCCCTCCCTGCACCGCGAGCAGACGGTGGCCGCCCTCGAGGCCGGCGCCTGGGTGCTGTGCGAGAAGCCGCTGTGCCTCACGCTCGCCGAGTACGACGAGATAGCCGGGGCCGAGCGGGAGGCGGGCGGCCCGTACGCCTCGGTGGTCTTCCAGCACCGCTACGGCTCGGGCGCCGTCCACGCCCGCGAGCTGCTGGCCGAGGGCGCCCTGGGCCGGCCGCTGGTGGCCCACTGCCAGACCACCTGGCACCGCGACACCGCCTACTACGCGGTGCCGTGGCGCGGCCGCTGGGAGACCGAGGGCGGCGGCCCCTCCATGGGCCACGGCATCCACCAGATGGATCTGCTGCTCCACCTCCTCGGCGACTGGACCGAGATCCGCGGCATGGCCGGACGGCTGGTCCACGCCGTGGAGAGCGAGGACGTCTCCACCGCGCTGGTGCGGTTCGAGAGCGGCGCCATGGCCACCGTCGTCAACAGCGTGCTCTCGCCCGACGAGGTCAGCCGGATCCGCGTCGACTGCGCGGACGCCACCGTCGAGCTGACCCACCTCTACGGCCACCGCAACGACGACTGGGTCTACACCCCCGCCCCGCACGTCCGCGACGACCCCGCCCGGCAGCGGCGCTGGCGCACCCCGGCCGCCGATCTGCCCAGTTCCCACGGGGCCCAGCTGACCGGGCTGCTGGACGCGATGCGCGACGGTGTACGGCCGCCGGGGAGCGGGCAGGACGCCCGCCGCACCCTCGAGTTCATCGCCGCGCTCTACAAGGCGGCCTTCACCGGGCGGCCCGTGCGCGCGGGCGAGATCGTGCCCGGGGACCCGTACTACGACGCCATGCACGGCGACCACCCCGCATGGGCGCCGAAGGCAGCGACCGCCACCACGAAGGAGAGCTGAGGCCGCCATGACCCAGCGCATCACCGTCACCCACACCCACGGCGAACAGATCTCGGTCGCCGCCGCCGGCGTCGAGCTGATGGCCTACGTCTACCGGCCCGACCCGGACGCCTTCGAGGCCCGTAAGCCCTACGCCCACCCGCTGCGCACCCTCGCCGGGAACCCGGTCTCCGGTTACCGGCCGAACGACCATCGCTGGCACAAGGGCCTGCAGATGACCTCCAGCCATCTGTCCGGCCAGAACTTCTGGGGCGGCAACTCCTACCTCGGCCCCGAGCAGGGCTACCAGCACGTCGAGGAGCGCGTCGGCTCGATGCGCCACGACGGCTTCGAGGAGTTCACCGTCGCCGACGACCGGCTGCGCTTCGTGGAGACCCTCACCTGGGTCGCCAATCCTTCCGTACAACACAGCGGCGGCCAGGAGTGGGCACGGGAGCGGCGCACCATCGAACTCCACTCGGTGGAGCCGGAGGAGGGCACCTGGGCCCTGGACTGGTCCATCCACCTCACCAACATCCGCGGCGAGGCCCTGCACTTCGGCTCCCCGACCACCGCGGGCCGGGAGATGGCCGGGTACACCGGGCTCAACTGGCGCGGCCCGCGCGACTTCACCGGCGGCGATGTCATCGGCCCGGACGGGCGCGGCGGCGACGGCGAGAAGGGCGCCTCGGACCTGATGGGCACCCCGGCCGCCGATGCCCCCTGGGTCGCCTTCACCGGTGAGCACGACGACGTGGACGGGCACTCCACACTGCTGTTCGCCCACGCCCCGGAGAACGCCGAAGCCATCCACGCCTCCCACTGGTTCGTGCGCTCCGAGCCGATCCCCTCGGTGGCCCCCTCCTGGGCGTTCTTCGAGGAGTTCGAGCTGGAGCCCAGGGAGTCCTTCGGCTACCGCTACCGGGTGGTGGTCGCCGACGGCGCCTGGGACCGGGCGCACGCCGAGAACTACCTCAAGAACCACGGGTGGTGAGGAAATTGACCGCCATGTCCGCCCCACTGCCGGGCGGTGTGGGCCTCTCCCACATCAGCGCGTACGAGTGGGAGGCCGCCGACGGGGTGTGCGGCGGCAGCCCCCATCTCCACCTCGCCTGCACCGAGGCGTATGTGGTCACCGCCGGACGCGGCGCCGTACAGACCCTGACCCTCGCGGACGGCTTCACCGAGACCCCGCTTGAGCCGGGCTCGGTGGTGTGGTTCACCCCCGGCACCATCCACCGCATGGTGCAGGGCGGCGGCCTCAAGGTGACCGTGCTGATGCAGAACAGCGGGCTGCCGGAGGCCGGGGACGCCGTCTTCACCTTCCCGCCCGAGGTGCTGGCCGACCCCGAGCGCTACGCGGCCGCCGCCACGCTGCCCGCCAAGGAGGGGCCGGAGGCCGACGCGGCCGCCCGGCGCCGCCGGGACCTCGCGATCGAGGGCTATCTGACGCTGCGGGCCGCCGCCGAGAAGGGCGACGACGCACCGCTGCGCGCCTTCCACGAGGCGGCGGCGCGGATCGTGGCGCCCAAGGTGAAGGACTGGGAGCCGCGCTGGCGGGACGGGGCGCTGGCGGCCGCGCGGCGCACCGGTGAGCAGCTCACCGCGCTCGCCGCGGGCGACGCCGGGCACCTCGCCGAGGCGCGGGTCACCGCGACCGGGCCCAGCCGCCGGGGCGGCTACGGCATGTGCGGCCGCCGGGACGAGTACGAACTGCCCGGTGTCACGCTCCCGTACTACGGCGAATAGTCGTGGGCCATGTCCGGCGGACCTTCGCGGGCTCGCGACGCCTGGCACGGCGCCCCCAGCTACCGCTGGAGGCGCCCCGAAGGGGCGCGGGGCTGTATCGATATGCGGCTCCGCCGCGCGCGCGACCAGCCACGACGGCGCCGCGGCCGGCCGACGACCCATTGCGACACTTCCAGCAGAGCTTAGGCACCACCACGCACACTCAACTAAATGATCATGGAGGGAGGTCGGCTCCGGTATGCGCGGAAACAGGACAACGACGTCCTGCGCCCTGGCCCTTGTGCTCACGCTCGCAGGGACCCTCACGGGCTGCGGTGGCGATGGCGGCGGCGGCTCGGGCGGCAAGGTCAGCCTGCGGTTCACCTGGTGGGGAAACCCCGACCGGGCCGCCCGCACCGAGGAGGCCGTCAAGCTCTTCGAGCAGCGCCACCCCGACATCGACATCGCGACGTCCTTCGCGGGCTTCGACACCTACAAGGCGAAGCTGGCCACCCAGGCGGCGGGCGGTGACGCCCCCGATGTGATGCAGCTGGACTACCGGCAGATCAACCAGTACGCGACCTCCGGCATCCTGCTGAACCTCGGCGAACATTCCGAGCTGCGCACCTCGGAGATCGACAAGGGGCTGCTGGCCACCGGGGTGGTCGACGGCGAGCAGTACGCGCTGCCGGTGGCCCGCGGCACCGAGACGGTGGCGTACGACGCCGCGCTGTGGCGCGAGGCGGGCGTCCCCGCGCCCACCCTGACCTGGACCTGGAACGACTGGGCCGACGCCATGCGCAAGCTCTCGGCGTCCAAGGCGACACAGGGGCGGCTCGGCTCCACCGACCCGGGCCAGAGCGAGGACGTCTTCGAGATCTGGCTGCGGAGCCAGGGCAAGGCCCTCTACACCAAGGACGAGAAGCTCGGCTTCACCGCCGACGATCTGACCCGCTACTGGGAGTGGTGCACCAAGCTCCGCAAGGAGGGCGCGGTGGTGCCCGCCGAGCAGACCAGCCAGATGGACGGGACGGTGGAGAACACCCCGCTGGGCCGGCTCAAGTCCGTCTCCGACTTCAACTGGGACGCGCCCACCAGCGGTTACGCGCCCATCGTCGGCGAGGGGCTGAAGCTGGCACCGTTCCCGGTCGGCGAGGACGGCACCCCGGGGCAGTACTTCAAACCGTCGATGTTCTTCGGCGCCTCGGCCGAGACCGCACACCCCAAGCAGGCGGCCCAGTTCATCGACTTCCTGCTCAACGACAAGAAGGCGGGCGCCATCCTCGGCGCCACCCGCGGCATCCCGGCCAACGACGCCATCCGGCAGGACGTACTGCCCAAGTTGGAGGGCTTCGACCAGGTCATCTCCACCTACCAGAAGCAGTTCGAGGGCAGGCTCAAGGACCCGCCGCCCGCGCCGCCCAAGGGTGACGCCTCCCTGCAGTCCACCTTCTCGCGCGACTACGACCAGGTCAGCTACGAGCGCATGTCGCCGCGTGAGGCGGCGGAGAACTACATCACCGAGGCGAAGGCGGAGCTGAGGCAATGACCGCGACCGCGACCCGCCCCCCGGACGCCGCGCCCCCCGCCACCGGCGGCAAGCGGGCTCGCAAGCGCGAACGGCAGGGGGCCGCCTGGGTGTTCCTGTCCCCATGGGTGCTCGGCGCCGCCGTGCTGACGCTGCTGCCCATGGCCGTGTCCCTGTATCTGTCGTTCACCGACTACGACATGTTCGACGCGCCCCGGTGGATCGGCTTCCGCAACTACACCCAGATGTTCACCGAGGACCCCCGCTACTGGCGGTCGGTCATCACCACCCTGACCTACGTCGTGATCGCGGTACCGCTGCAGCTCCTGCTCGCGCTGGCCGTCGCGATCGCGCTGAAGTCGGTCAAGCGCGGCAAGGGCTTCTACCGCTCGGCGTTCTACGCCCCCTCGCTGCTCGGCGCGTCGATGTCCATCGCCCTGGTCTGGCGGGCGATCTTCAACGACGGCGGCTCCGTCGACAACCTGCTCTCCGGCATGGGCATCGACATCGGCGGCTGGATCAACAAACCGGGCTGGGCCATCCTGTCCGTCGCGCTGCTCACCATCTGGCAGTTCGGCGCCCCCATGGTGATCTTCCTGGCCGGGCTCCAGCAGATACCCGCCGAGCTCTACGAGGCGGCCGCGGTGGACGGGGCCTCCTGGTGGCGGCAGTTCCGCTCGATCACCATCCCGATGCTCTCGCCGGTGCTCTTCTTCAACCTGGTGCTCCAGATGATCCAGGCGTTCCAGGTCTTCACCCCCGCCTTCGCGGTCAGCGCGGGCAAGGGCGGACCCGCCGACTCCACGCTCGTCTACACGCTCTACCTCTACGACCGGGGCTTCACCGCCTCCCACATGGGCTACGCCTCCGCCATGGCGTGGGCGCTGCTGCTGGCCATCGGGGTCGTCACCGCGGTGCTCTTCCGCACCTCCCGGGCCTGGGTCTTCTACGCCAACGACAACAACGAGGGGGCCCGATGACCACCGCCCCGATCACCACCGCCCCGGCGGCGCGGCGGCGTCCCACCGGCCGGATCGTGCTGCACATCTGCCTGATCGCCGTGCTGCTGGTGATGCTCTATCCGCTGGCCTGGCTGCTGGCCACCTCGTTCAAACCCGCCGACGAGGTCATCGCCAGCCTCAAGCTGCTGCCCAGCCACTTCGAATGGGGCAACTACTCCACCGCGCTGGACGGGGTCAACGAGGTCAGCGTCGGACGGCTGCTGTGGAACTCGCTGCTCATCGCGGGCGGCGCGGTGCTCGGCAACGTCATCAGCTGCTCGCTCGCCGCGTACGCCTTCGCGCGGCTGCGGTTCCGGATGCGTGGTCCGCTCTTCGCGTTCATGATCGCGACGATCATGTTGCCGCACCACGCCATCCTCATTCCGCAGTACATCATCTTCAACCAGCTCGGCATGGTGAACACCTACTGGCCGATGATCCTGCCGAAGTTCCTGGCCACCGACGCCTTCTTCGTCTTCCTCATCGTGCAGTTCATGCGCGGGCTGCCGCGTGAGCTGGAGGAGGCGGCGCGGATCGACGGCTGCGGGCCGTTCCGCTCGTTCTTCAGCGTCATCCTGCCGCTGACCCGGCCCGCCCTGATCACCACCGCGATCTTCACTTTCATCTGGACCTGGAACGACTTCTTCACCCAGCTCATCTACCTCTTCGAGCCGGAGAAGTTCACCCTGACCCTGGCCCTGCGGTCCTTCGTGGACGCCTCCAGCCAGTCGGCCTTCGGCCCGATGTTCGCGATGTCGGTCTTCGCGCTGCTGCCCATCGTGCTCTTCTTCCTCGCCTTCCAGCGGTTCCTGGTCGAGGGCATGGCCAACTCCGGAATCAAGGGATGAGACGCCATGCCGTCCTCCGCGACCACCCGTGAACCGGGCGAGCTGACCGGCCCGCGCTTCGCCCTCTTCGCCGACGTCCTGGCGGTGGGCCTGGCCACCGCCGCCGCCTCGCTGCCGCTGATCACCGCCCCCGCCGCCATGTCCACGGCCTGCGCCGTCCTCGACCGGCGGGTACGGGAGGACGCCCCCGCCACCGCGGGCGGCTACCTCCGCGCCCTGCGGGCCCGGCTGCGCACCGGCGATCTGCTGGGCGGGGCCGGGATGCTGGCCGGCGGCGCGCTGCTGCTGTTCAACGCGCTCGCGTCCGGGGCCGGTCTGCCCGGCGCGGTCGCCTTCCGGCCCGCGCTGCTCGTCGTGGCCGGGCTGCTCACGGTCGTCCTGCTGCGGGCCTGCGCCCGCCCCGAATCGGCGACGAGCTGGCGCGTCGCGCTGCGCTCGGCGGCGTACGCCAGTGTCCGCACGCCTCGCGCGAGCCTCGTCCTGCTGCTGGCCGTGGCCACCGCCGCCGTCTGCGCCTGGGCCTATCCACCGCTGGCCTTCCTCGTCCCCGGCCCCCTCGCCCTGGCGGCCCGAGCCACGGAGCACCACCTGTGACACCTCTGCCCCGCCGTCACGTGCTCGCCGGGACCGCCGCGGCGGGCGGACTGCTGGCCGTCGGCGCCCCGGGTGGCGCCTCGGCCGAGGGCCGGCCCTCGGCCGAGGGCCGGGTCGACAAGCCGTTCCTGGACCTGCTCACCGAGGCGGCCGACGCCCGGGTGGCCGAGGTGGTGGACGGGCTCGAGACGGTCCTGGGCCAGTTGAACAACCTCGGCCAGGCCCGCCCCGCCGCCCGTAGCCTGCGGCTGCTCACCTCCGTCCACGTCTGGGGAGACGCCGCCCACCACCACGACGGCGCGCTGATCGCGCCGATGACCCGGCTCGTGGACGCGCTGGCCGCCGCCCAGTTCGACGACGGCCTCTACGACCAGGGCGCGGTCCACTCGCCCCCGGACACCGCCTTCTCGATCGTCGATCTGGGCCTGGTGTACGGGCTGCTGGACGCCGACGGCCACACCAGTACCCGGGCGATCCGCGCCACCCTGAAGAAGATCCTGCTCAAGGCGGGCAAGGGCCTGTCCACCGGCGGGGTGCACACCCCCAACCACCGCTGGAAGGTGTGCGCCGCGCTGGCCCGGATCAACTCCTTCTGGCCCGACCCGGGCTACACCCGCCGTATCGACGCCTGGCTGGCCGAGGGCATCGACGCTTACGACAGCGGCCAGTACAGCGAGCGCAGCGCCACCTACGCGCCCATCGTCACCAACCCCTCGCTGCTGACCCTGGCCCGGCTCACCGAGCGCCCGGCCCTCTACGAGCACGTACGCCGCAACCTGGACGCCACCCTTCACCTCCTGGAGCCCGACGGGGAGGTGGAGACGGTGCATTCGCGCCGCCAGGACCAGAAGACGGTCAAGCATCTGTCCGAGTACTGGCTGCAGTTCCGGGCCCTGGCGCTCCGGGAGCGGGACGGGAGGTTCGCGGACGTGGCCGCCACCATCCAGCGGCGCGGGGCGGACCAGACCTTCGACGAGACCCCGCTCGGGGACTTCCTCGCCGAGGTGCTGGACCATCCGGAGCTGGCCGCGCCGCTGCCCGAGGCCACGGCGGCTCCGGACGAGTTCACCTGGCGCGACAAGGACTGCGGGCTGGTCCGGATCGCGAAGGGGCGGACGCGGACCACGATCTTCGGCGGCACCGACTTCCCCGATGTCCACGCGATCTCCTCGGGTCTGTCCACCAACCCGACGTTCTTCAAGTGGCGCAAGGGCGCCGCCATCCTGGACTCGCTCCGGCTGTCCCCGCAGTTCTTCTCGCTCGGCCACTTCCGGGCCGAGGACGTGGCGCGCACGGCGGACGGCTGGCGGCTGTGGGCCGAGGTGCGGGCCGGATTCCACCTTCCGCTGCCGTCTCAGCACCGCCGCCCCGACGGGCGGTATCCACTCACCGACGACGGCCGGTTCTGGTCCGCGATGGACTTTCCGCACCGCCCCAAGGAGTGGCGCACCCTGCGCACCGAGGTGCGGATCGCGGAGGCGGACGGCGGCTGGAACCTGGACCTCGAGATCGGCGAGTCCGAGGTTCCGCTCGCCCTCGAACTGTGCTTCCGCAGTGGCGGAAAGCTGACCGGGGTCGACCCCGTGCCCGGCCAGAAGGACACGTATCAGCTGGTCAAGGGGTACGGGACCTATACGGCCGGCGATGACGTGATCACCTTCGGGCCCGGCAACGGCAGCGGCCCGCGCCAGCCCGCCGTCGTGGACTCCGGCGAGCGCTACGGCTGGATGGGCGGCGATCTGACCCCGGCGGGGCAGCGGGTCCTGATCACCGGGCGTTCGCCGCTGCGCTACCGGCTGACCCTGCGCTGAAGCGCTGACCGCCCCCGCCCCCTGTGTTCGGTCCTCTGTACAGGGGTGGGGCGGGGCGGTTAGCGTGGATGCTTAGAAAGCGCTTACTATCACTCGCGGTGAGGAGAAGAACCCACGTGACACGCAAGACAGTGCGGATCGCCATGAACGGTGTGACCGGCCGGATGGGCTACCGCCAGCACCTCGTCCGCTCTCTCCTCGCCCTTCGCGAACAGGGCGGCCTGGACCTCGGCGACGGCACCGTGCTCTGGCCCGAGCCGCTGCTCGTCGGCCGCCGGGAGCACGCGCTCAAGGAGATCGCCGAGCACCACGGCCTCGACCCGGTCGCGGACGTCTCGACCGACCTGGACGCCGTGCTCGCGGACGACGGCGTCGACATCTACTTCGACGCGCAGGTCACCGCCGCCCGTGAGGAGGCCATCAAGAAGGCCATCGCGGCGGGCAAGCACATCTACACCGAGAAGCCGACCGCCACCGGTCTGGAGGGCGCCCTGGAGCTGGCCCGGCTCGCCGAGGCGGCGGGCGTCAAGCACGGGGTGGTCCAGGACAAGATCTTCCTGCCGGGGCTGCTGAAGCTGAAGCGCCTCATCGACGGCGGCTTCTTCGGCAGAATCCTTTCCGTGCGCGGGGAGTTCGGCTACTGGGTCTTCGAGGGCGACTGGCAGGCCGCCCAGCGGCCCTCCTGGAACTACCGCGCCGAGGACGGCGGCGGCATCGTCGTCGACATGTTCCCGCACTGGGACTACGTGCTGCGTGAGCTGTTCGGCCCCGTGCGCACCGTCCAGGCCCAGGCCACCACCCACATCCCGACCCGCTGGGACGAGCGCGGCAAGCCGTACGAGGCCACCGCCGACGACTCGGCCTACGGCGTCTTCCAGCTCGAGGGCGGCATCATCGCCCAGATCAACTCCTCCTGGGCGGTCCGGGTGAACCGCGACGAGCTGGTGGAGTTCCAGGTCGACGGCACCGAGGGCTCGGCCGTCGCGGGCCTGCGCAACTGCCGCGTCCAGCACCGCTCGCACACCCCCAAGCCGGTCTGGAACCCCGATCTGCCCGCCACCGAGGCGTTCCGCGACCAGTGGCAGCAGGTGCCGGACAACGAGGAGTTCGACAATGGCTTCAAGGCGCAGTGGGAGCTCTTCCTGCGCCATGTCGCGCTCGACGAGCCCTGGCGCTGGGACCTGCTGGCCGGCGCGCGCGGCGTCCAGCTCGCCGAGCTGGGATGGAAGTCGTCGGCGGAGGGCCGCCGGCTGGACGTACCGGAGCTGAGCCTGTGACCATCCATCGCCTGGACGTACCGGAGCCGAGCCTGTGACCATCCACCTTCCCGCGCCGGGCGGTACGACCCGCGCCTACGAGCCCCGCGCCGAGCCGCTGTCGCCGACCCCCGGGGCCCCCTTCACCTCCCGCGTCGTCTTCTCGGCCGCGCATGTGGTGGCCGACCCGTACGCCGATGTGACCCCCGACGGCCCGGCCGCCGTGGACTGGGACGCCACCCTGGCCTTCCGCCGCCACCTGTGGTCCCACGGGCTGGGCGTGGCCGAGGCCATGGACACCGCCCAGCGCGGTATGGGTCTGGACTGGGCGGGCGCCGCCGAGCTGATCCGCCGCTCGGCGGCCGAGGCCAAGGCGGTCGGCGGCCGGATCGCCTGCGGTGTCGGCACCGACCAGCTCTCCGCCACCGAGATCGGCTACCCGTACGGCCTGGACGAGGTCCGGGCCGCCTACGAGGAGCAACTGGCCGTCTGCGAGGAGTCCGGCGCCCAGGCCATCCTGATGGCCTCGCGCGCCCTGTGCGCCGTGGCCAAGGGCCCCGAGGACTATCTCGAGGTCTACGGCCATCTGCTGCGCCAGTCCGCCGAGCCGGTGATCCTGCACTGGCTCGGCCCGATGTTCGACCCGGCCCTGGAGGGCTACTGGGGCAGCACCGACCTGGACGCCGCCACCCGTACCTTCCTCGAGGTGATCGCCGCCCACCCCGACAAGGTCGACGGCATCAAGGTCTCCCTGCTCGACGCCCAGCGCGAGATCGACCTGCGGCGCAAGCTGCCGGACGGAGTGCGCTGCTACACGGGCGACGACTTCCACTACCCCGAGCTGATCGCGGGCGACGACCGGGGCTTCAGCCACGCCCTGCTCGGCATCTTCGACCCGCTGGGCCCGCTGGCGGCGGAGGCCGTGCGCAGGCTCGACACCGGCGACACCGCCGCCTTCCGGGGCCTGCTGGACCCGACGGTGGAGCTCTCCCGCCACCTCTTCCACACCCCGACCCGCTACTACAAGACGGGCGTGGTGCTGCTGGCCTGGCTGGCGGGCCACCAGTCGCACTTCACCATGGTCGGCGGCCTGCAGTCGGCCCGTTCGCTGCCGCATCTGGCGCGGGCGTACGAACTGGCGGACGGGCTGGGCCTGTTCCCGGATCCGGCGCTGGCCGAATCCCGTATGAAACACCTGCTGTCCGTGTACGGAGTGGCCTGATGAGCGCGTTGTCCCGGCTGAGCCTCAACCAAGAAACGATCAAGCAATGGTCGCTGCCCGAGCTGGCGGAGGGCTGCGCCAAGGCGGGCGTCACGGGCGTGGGCCTGTGGCGTGAGCCGGTTCAGAAATACGGCGTGGCGGCGGCCGCCGAGCTGGTGCGCGGCGCGGGCCTGACCGTCACCAGCCTGTGCCGGGGCGGCTTCTTCACCGCGAGCGAACCCGAGGCGCGCGCCACGGCCCTGGCCGACAACCGCCGCGCCATCGACGAGGCCGCCACCCTGGGCACCGACACCCTGGTCCTGGTCTCCGGCGGCCTGCCGGACGGCAGCCGCGACCTCTTCGCCGCCCGCGAGCGGATCGCCGACGCGCTGGGGGAGCTCGCCCCGTACGCCGCCGACCACGGCGTCCGCCTGGCCATCGAGCCCCTGCACCCCATGTACGCGTCCGACCGCTGCGTGGTCTCCACCCTCGCCCAGGCCCTCGACCTGGCGACACGCTTCCCGGCGGAGCAGGTGGGCGTGGTCGTGGACACGTACCACCTGTGGTGGGACGACACCGTGGCGGACCAGATCGCCCGCGCGGGCGCGGGCGGCCGCATCGCCGCCTTCCAGCTCGCCGACTGGGTCACCCCGCTCCCGGAGGGCGTCCTGCTGGGCCGGGGCCAACTCGGCGACGGCTCGGTGGACTTCCGCTGGTTCCGCGAGCAGGTCGACGCGACGGGCTACACCGGCCCGATCGAGGTGGAGATCTTCAACCCGGACCTGTGGGCCCGGGACGGCGCGGAGGTCCTGGCGGAGGTCGCCGACCGGTACCGGACGCTGGTGTTGTAGCGGCTGCTTCGGGGTGTGTGAGGCAGGCGAATGTCCATGCAGCCGAACGCACCCCGGCGCGGGGAGCCCTGAGACCCGCTGAACCATGCCCGGCGCCGCTTGGCAGCGTCATGCGAGGGCGCCGACGCGCTGAGCGAACCCACGTACGCCGGGAAGGGCGCGGTCGTGCCGCATCAGCCCGGTGGCCATCGTCCGCACGGAGCCGCGGCGGACCTCCTGCGGTGCGGCGCGCTCCGCGGCCAGCAGCGCGCGGTAGCAGCGGTCGGGTTTGCCCCACTGGTCGAAGGCGCGAGCGACGTCGATCCAGTAGCGGGCCTGGCGTTCGCTGGTGGGCAGGGCGGCGGTGTCGACACGGCGGGCGTGCTCGATGGCTTGTCCGGCGTCGCCGAGCAGGTAGCTGATCGAGATCTGGTGGAGCAGCACCTGACTGGGGCCGAAGACGGTGCCGCGCAGCAGTTCGCCGTGGCCGAGTCGGCCGGCGGTGGCCTGTGCCTCGGTGATGAGCGCCTGCGCGGTGTGCCGGTCGTCTTGCTTCGCCGCGGTGTAGGCGGCGGTGGCGTACAGGTTGCCCTGGACGGACAGCCGTTCGGCCATGTCCGTGGCGCGGTCGCCGGCCAGTTGCTGGGCTGCGGTCACGGCGACATCAGTGGCGCGGGCGTAGTGGCCCTGGCGGCGCCAAGCGCTGGAAACCATGCGATGGGCCTCGGCGACGGTCAGCGCGTCCGCGCCACCCAGGGCCGCGGTCAGGGCCCGGTCGGCGGTGACCGCCGCGAGGCCGTCCTCGCCGAGCTTGATGCACAGCCTGGTCGCAACGGTGTAGAGGTCGGCGACCGGGGTCGCCGCCTGCCGCGGATGCCCCTCGGCGCCGAGGGCCTGGGCGAGCGCGATCCGGGACGGCAGGCCGCGGGCAAGAGCGTCATAGCGGCAGGCGCTGAAGTCACGTCGGGAGGCGTCGACCGCCGCGAGGACCGTGGACGGGGTGGGGTCGGTGCCGAGCGGCGGGCTGCTCTGCCGGTGCAGCAGCAGGTCCTCCAGACCCGCCAGGACCGGCCGCGCCGGAGACTGGGCGGTGGCCGGGGTGGGCCCCAGGACCGCACTGGAGGTCGCTCCGGCCAGACCGGTCAGGAGTTTGCGGCGTCGCACTGGGTCGTCCCCCTCTTCGCCGAACAGGGCGTGCGGGCCCACCCTAGTGGTGCCGGAGAGGCGCGCATCGACGTATCCGCGGGATGTCGCCTGCTCGTGTCGGGGCGCGAGTCCCAGCAGGTCGGGCGGGATGTCCAGATACTCGGCAACCTGCCGTAACAGCTGTACATCGCGCATGGGCTGCTTGCCGCGTTCCATCCGGGACAGCGAGGCGGCGGTGTAGCCGACGGCCGCTCCGAGTTGGGCCAGCGTGATGTCGGACGCGCGGCGGGCCAACCGGACGATCGCCCCGGCGTCACGGCGGACGAGGGCATCACGCATGGCGACTGAGCGCCAGATCGAATGTGTGCCATCCACAACAAGTCATCTCCTATGGGGACCTATTGTTCCGCCGAACTCGTCGCCATTACAGTGCGTTGCACACCCTTTGCGCCGCGTGTAACCCGTGTGCGCCCCCGACGGCTACACCTCCCGCCGCCACCCGAGCTGCGGTGTCCTCAAAGGCCAGGACGGCCCGCAGCGAGCGGGTCGCAGTGCACCCCGGGAGCGAGCGCCATGAAGCAGAAGACCCCGGCGGCTGAGGGGGTGTGGGCGTCGGTCACACACGCGACTCCGCTGAAGCGGGATGCGATGTACGACCACCGTGCCCAGCAGGCTGCCATCGGCGTCGAACTGCACCACGCCGATGGCCGGACCACGGAATCGGTGCTGATCTTCACTCCCGGCCAGGTGGAGCTGTACGCCATTCAGTTCGCACAGCTCATCGACAAGCGCGAGCAGGCCCGTCAGGAGGGTCAGTGACGCCGCACACCTCCCCGCTCCGCGCGAGTGGGGAAGAACGAGCACTTTCCATGCATCGAGAGAGGGAAAGCAATGCCCACCACTCAGATTGAAGAGCGCCGCCCCGTCGGCGTGGCGCTCGACGTGCCGGAACTGCGGTTGCCGCTGAGCACCGACGGCCCCGCGGCCATGCCGGAGCTGCGCGAGGGCGACGGGTCGTCGCCGTTCGCGTTCCGCTTCCTCGTACCGGTCCCGGCGACGGGCGGCATCCTGCCGACCGATGTCGCACGAACGTCGTCCAACCCGATGACCTGTCACACCCGGACATCGCAACCACCGCCCACCTATTCCAAGAGTGGGTACCCAAGGCGCACGAGGTCCGGCTGACCGCCATCGGCGGCAGGATCTTCGCGGCCGAGATCCACGCCGATTCCGATGCCGGTCACATCGACTGGCACAGCGACTACGACAGCCACACATACAAGATCTGCGAGCCGCCGCCCGACGTGGCGGCCGGAGCCCTGCGGATGCTCGACCGCCTCGGATTGCCGTACGGAGCCTTCGACTTCGTGGTGACAGAAGGGGAATGGCGATTCTTGGAAGTGAATCCGGGCGGACAGTACGGATTCATCGAGCAGGCGACCGAACTGCCGATCACGGCCGCGATCTGCGATTACCTGGAAGGAACCGGCCAGTGACGAACATCCTCGACGACGAACAGCGCATCCTCGCCGCTCGCGTTGCCCTTACACAACAGATCGACCGCGGAAGCGTGGTGCTGTCCTCGCGACTGGCAGGCGCCTTCCTCAACGTTCCCCGGCATCCCTTCGTGCCTGTCTTCTATCGTCGCGACGGCGAGCGGTTCGTCCCGTGGCGGATCACCGACGGCGACGCGGGCGCGTGGCTCGATGCCGTCTACACGGACGACTCCCTAATCACCGAAGTGGAAGGCGTCCACGCCGAGGAAGCGAGCCTCGACGGACTTACCGGGGTCCCTACCTCGTCTTCGACGGCGCCGAGCCTGATGGCGGACATGCTCGACGCCCTCGACGTGGATGAGGGACACGATGTCTACGAAGCCGGGACCGGTACGGGCTACAACGCTGGCGCGCTGTGTTTCCTCGCCGGAGACAAACACGTCACCACTGTCGACCGCACTGAATCGCTCACGGACAAAGCCCGCCTGCGGCTGGGCGCCATCGGCTTCGCCCCGCTCGTCATCCACGGTGACGGGGCGCGGAGCTTCCCCGCCGACACGCTGTATGACCGGATCATCGCCACGGCGTCCGTACGCCGCATCCCGCCCGCGTGGCTGGCGCGGTTGCGCCCCGGCGGCATCATGGTCGTCCCCATCAAGGGCCCGCTCGCCGGTGGGATGGTCGCCCGCCTCACGAAGCTTGCGGACGGCGCCGCTGTCGGCTACATCCTGCACACGCCCGCCGCGTTCATGCCGCTCAAGAGTGACACGGGGACACCCACACAGGTGCCCGTCGTCCGGGAGGGTCCCGGTGGGGACACCGACCTCTCGGCCCGCATCCTCGACGACTGGACGTTCTCGTTCTTCGCCCAGCTCCACATGGACCCCGACCTCATCCGCACCTACGGGAAGAACGACAACGGGCTACACGTCACCACTCTGTACGACCCAGCCGACGGCTCGGCGACGCGCGTCGACGACATGCCTGACGGGCCGCCGATGGTCATCAACAGCGGGCCGCGCAACCTGTGGGAACCGATCGAGGCCGCCCACAAGCTGTGGCAAGAACTCAATCGGCCCCGCCGCGAGTGGTTCACCATCGAGGCCACCCGCGCCGAGCAGACCGTGAGGTACACGGCACCGGACGGGCGGGTCCACCGCTGGACTCTGTAGCCACCGACACCACAGGGCGAAGAGCACCCATCGTTTGACGCCCTCCACACCGGCGTTGGGCCGGATCAGGGCTGGGTGGGGACGGAGGTCGAGGTCGCGGGCGGGGTGGCGGGCGGGGAGGTTGGGGAGGGCTTGGACGTGGGCGAGCCGTGCGTCGACGGGACCGAGCTGGCCGGAGGGGAGGTGCGGGGGTCCCGTGCGGGCGGGGTTGGGTGTGGGCGTTCCGGGGAGCCGGACAGCAGCAGGAAGGCCACGGCCGCCGCTGCCGCCACCGTCACGGCGACGGCGGACACGACCCGCCGGATCCGCCGCGTGCCCCAGGCCGGGCCGGTGGGAGGCCGGTGGGGGGACAGGTCGTGGGCGTCGATGAGCCGCGCGCGGGCGTCGAGCGCGGCGCGCAGCCGTTCCTCGGTGGGGGAGGGAGTGCTCATCGGGCCGCCTCCAGCAGCTTCTCCAGGGTGACGAGCGCACGGCTCGCGGTCGACTTCACGGTGCCTCGGGAGACCCCCAGCGCCTCGGCTATCTGGGCCTCGGTCAGCTCCGACCAGTAGCGCAGCACCAGCACCTCGCGCGTGGGCGGGGGGGGGCGCCCCCACCCCTAGCGGGCCAGGGGGTGGGCCCCCGCGAGCCCCCGCGGGGCGGCCCCCGCGACCCGCGGCTCTTCGGCGCTCGGCCCCGCGCACACCAGGCCCCCCCCACCCCCCCCCGGGGGGGGGGGGGGGGCCCCCCCCCCCCCCGCGTCGAGGACCTGGCGGTGCTCCTCGGCGAGCAGCAGCGGCTCGTCCACGGGCGCCCCCGGCCCCTGGTACGGCGGGGTGTACGCGCGCGCCGTACGCCGTCGGCGCAGCACCGAGCGGGCGGCGTTGACCACGGCGGTGTGCAGATAGGCGTGGGCGTCCTGGAGACTGTCCAGCTTTGAGCCGTGGCGGCGGCAGACGGCGGCGAAGGCGTCCTGGACGACATCCTCGGCGGTGTGCAGGTCGTCCACGAGGAAGACCGCCAGCCGGATCATGTCCAGCCGCCGGGCCTGGTACAGATCGGCCAGCGTGGGGCCGGGCTCCCCGTCGCCCCGGCCACCCACCGACCGCAGCGCCCGTAGCCGCCGCCCGGCGCGCGGTGTCTCCACCGGCGGTGTCGAGGCGGTCGTCCGGGCACGGCGGAGCAGCCGGGCCCACCAGGGCAGGACAAGAGTGAGCTGCATCGTCCTCGTTCACCTCATCGGTGCGGCGGGACCGGCTCCGGATCCGGCCCCGCCCCACCCGTGGTCGGGCTAGCGGCTGGTCGT
Source organism: Streptomyces sp. NPDC059455 (assembly GCF_042750115.1). Lineage (NCBI taxonomy): Bacteria > Bacillati > Actinomycetota > Actinomycetes > Kitasatosporales > Streptomycetaceae > Streptomyces > Streptomyces sp. NPDC059455. The sequence goes on along the minus strand of NZ_JBHYVB010000052.1, from coordinate 32,646 downwards.
GGTGGGCGGCTTGGTGGGCTCGGGCTTGCTGGTGGGCGGCTTGGTGGGCTCGGGCTTGCTGGTGGGCGGCTTGGTGGGCTCGGGCTTGCTGGTGGGCGGCTTGGTGGGCTCGGGCTTGCTCGTGGGGGGCTTGGTGGGCTCGGGCTTGCCGGTCGGCGGCTTGGTGGGCTCCGGCTTGCTGGTGGGCGGCTTGGTCGGCTCCGGCTTCGAGGTCGCCGTCGGGGCCGGCTTGGCCGGGCGGGAGTGGTCGGAGGTGGCCGCCTGGGCGGCGATGCCCCCACCCACGATCAGGGCGACTCCTGCGGCCGACCCCACGATCCAGGGGCGCAGACGGCGGTTCGGCTTCTTGGCGCGGACGTGCTGCATACGGAACGACTCCCGAAAGAATTGAGCGAACGCTGATGGGCGAGGCGCGCGCCGAGGATCCGAGGGCCACGAGGACCTGAGGACCCGTTCCGGAGCCCGCCTTCAACCCACCAGACGTGCGGCCCCACCCGAGGTTGTCGCGCCCCGCAAAAATCTTTCGCGGTTGACCGTGCAACCGTTCCGGCCCTTGGCGGGTCGTACCTGGCATCGGGCTTCCTGGGGGGATCCGGGGGGGATTCGAGAGGAAGCCTTGGGAGGGGAAAACGAGGGGCCCGGACCACGGCCGGGCCCCTCGAAATATCACACCCTCAGAACGGCACCCCGCACCGCAGCAGCACGTTCGCGTACGGCCGCGCCTCGCCCGTACGCACCACCAGCCGCGCCCCCGCCGTCAGCGTCTTCAGCTCCTCGTGCGGGACCAGATCCAGCGCGGGAGCCGGGAAGAGGCGGTCGAGCAGGGCGGTCGCCCCGGGGTTGTGGTCGCGCACCTCGCGCGCCGCCGTGGCCCCTTCGACCACCAGCTCGTCCAGCAGCCCGGTGAGCACCCGCTCGAAGGACGGCACCCCGGCCGTGAAGGCGAGGTCCACCACGAACGGCCCGTCCGGTATCGGCAGGCCCGCGTCGCACACCATCACCGTGTCGGTGTGACCCAACAGGGCGATGCCCGCGCTCAGATGGCGGTTCAGGATCCCGGACCGCTTCACAGGGCGGCCACCTCCTCGGCGCTCGGGAAGGACGCCTGCGCCCCGGCGCGGGTCACCGCGGCCGCGCCCACGCGTACCGCGAACCGCACCGCCGTCACCAGGTCGTCGCCGACGCCGAGGCGCCAGGCGAGCGCGCCGGTGAAGGCGTCCCCGGCGCCCGTGGTGTCCACGGCCGTCACCGCGGGGCTGGGCACGAGCACCGTACGGTCGCCGTCGGCGACCAGCGCGCCCTCGCCGCCCAGGGTCACCACGACCGAGCGCGGACCGCGCGAGAGCAGGGCGTCGGCCCACTCCTCGGGGTTGTCGGAGGAGCCCACCTGATCGTCGCTCAGCAGGAACCGCGCCTCGTGCTCGTTGACCACCAGGGGGTCACAGACGGCCAGCACATCGGTGGGCAGCGGCGCGACCGGCGAGGGGTTGAGCACCACCCGCGGCCCGGGGCGGCCGCCGAAGCCCGCGGCCGCCGTACGGACCACCTCGGCGACCGACTCGAGGGGGATCTCCAGCTGCACCGAGACCACCCGCGCCGCGGCCAGCAGGCTCGCCGCGGCCCGGACGTCGCCGGGGGTCAGCCGGGCGTTGGCCCCCTGGGAGACCACGATGCTGTTGTCGCCCGAGGGGTCCACCGTGATCAGCGCGACCCCGGTAGGCGCGCCGCCGACCAGCACGCCCACCGTGTCGACCCCGGCCGACCGCTGCGCGTCCAGCAGCAGCCGGCCGTAGTCGTCGTCGCCGACCCGGGCCAGCAGGGCCGTCCGGGCCCCCAGCCGGGCGGCGGCGACGGCCTGGTTGGCGCCCTTGCCACCCGGGTGGACCACCAGGTCGGACCCGAGGACCGTCTCCCCGGCCCCGGGGCGGCGGTCGACTCCGATCACCAGATCGGCATTGGCCGACCCCACGACCAGCAGGTCGTAGTCGTGCATCCGCACGTCCTTTCGTTTGTCACCTGAGTCCTCCGAGGATGCCCCGGCCTTCAGGCGGGGGAGGAATCGGACTCCTGCGGAGCAGGGGAAGGAAAGAGCAATCGCCTTCAGAGCGATTGGTCGTCTGGCGAGTCGTCGCCGCGTCCGACCTCAAGCCGGTGCAGGATCTCGGAGTTGAGGGACCTGCGGGCGGACTTGGCTTCGGAGACCAGCCACTCATGCAGGTCGGCGGGCAGCCTGAGCGTGATGCGCATTTTTGATCTATATCCATAACTGTAGTGGTAGAAATGGTGACATGGCGACACCACAGGTATCGGAGGGCGTCGGGTACGCCCGGTACACCTACCGACTTCGCGTGTCGTCGACCGCCCGCACAGCCCTGCTCGCAGAGTGGGACCGTTGCCGCTGGATCTGGAACGAATGTGTCGCCAAGTCCCGCGCCGTGCACGCCCACAACCGCGCGCACCCCGACGACAAGCTGACGTGCGGCCCGGCCCAGCTCGACACGATGCTGACCGAAGCCCGTGCCAAGCTGCCATGGCTGCGTGAAGGCGCGTCGGTGCCGCAGCAGCAGATCATCCGCGACTTCGCCAAGTCCCGCTCCAAAGCCCTGAAGGACATCGGGAAGCGACTGCCCATGCGGCAGCGCGCGGGCATGCCCCGGCCGAAGAAGAAGCGCGAAGCGCTGCCCACGCTGAACTACACGACGCGCGGGTTCCGGCTGAAAGACGGCCGTCTCCACCTCGCGTGCGGCATTGAGTTGACCGTGGTGTGGTCGCGCGAACTCCCGTCCGCTCCCTCGTCGGTACGGGTGTACCGAGACAGCATCGGGCACTGGTATGCGTCGTTCGTCGTCGCCACCGAGGTGCAGCCCCTGCCGGAGACGGGCCGTGTCCTCGGCGTGGACTGGGGTGTCAAGGAGACCGCCACCACCAGCGACACCCACGACCTCCCCCACCCACAGCATGGGCGGAAAGCCCAGGCCAAGCTGTCGCGGTATGACCGGACGGTCGCCCGCCGCAAACCGAAGAAAGGACAGGCGTCCTCGAAGGGCCACCGCGAAGCCAAAAAGTCGCGCGCCAAGGTCTACGCGAAGATCGCCCGGCAGCGGCAGGACACCGCCCGCAATGGGGTCTCCCCTGCTCGAGCGGAGCCGAGAGCTTGGGGAAGGGCCAAGAAAGTCGTCCGGGGCCACGACGCGATCGCCGTCGAGGACTTCCGGCCGAAATTCCTCGCGAAGACCTCCATGGCCCGCAAAGCCGCGGACGCGGCGATCGGCGCCACCAAAACGGCCCTGGTTGAGATGGGCCGCAAGCACGGGCGGGACGTCCGCCTCGTGCATCCCGCGCACACCACGATGGACTGCGCGTCGTGCGGAGCGAGAACCAAGCACGCACTTCCTCTTTCGGAACGTACCTACACCTGCACCGCGTGCGGAGCCGTCTCCCCTCGGGATAAGAACTCCGCGCGCGTGATGCTGGTCCGGGCTGGTCTCAACCCGGCTGGTGACGAGGGCGTAAGACCTCCGGGAGCGCTGCTCCCGGAGGCAGCCTGAGCCAGGAATTCCCTCCCTTCAGGGAGGGGAGGATGTCAATTCGCAGTGACGACCTTCACCGGCACCTTCACCGTGCCGTCGATCTTCTGCCCCTTGGCGGCCTTGACGGCGTTCTCCACCACCATCCGGCCCAACTCCTTCGGCTGCTGGGCGACGGTCGCCGCGAGGGTGCCGTTCTCGACGGCCTTCAGTCCGTCCGGGGTGCCGTCGAAGCCGACGACCGCGACGGACTTGCCCGCCTTGGACCCGAGCGCCTTGACCGCGCCGAGCGCCATCTCGTCGTTCTCGGCGAAGATCCCGTCGATGCCCGGGTGGCCCTGGAGCAGATTGGTGGTCACATCCAGTCCCTTGGCCCGGTCGAAGTCGGCGGTCTGCTTGCCGACGACCTTGATGTCCGGGTACGCCTTGAGGCCCTCCGCGAAGCCCTTACCGCGCTCACGCGAGGCCGAGGTGCCGGGGGTGCCCTGCAGCACGAGGATCGTGCCCTTCTTTCCGAGCCGCTCGGCGAGCGTCTTCGCGGCCAGCTTGCCGCCCGTGATGTTGTCGGAGGCCACCAGGGTCGCGATCTTCGCCTTGTTGACGCCGCGGTCGGCGGCGAGTACCGGGATGCCCGCCTTGCCGGCGGCCCGGACGGACGGGCCCGCGGCATCGGAGTCGACCGGGTTGATGATGATCGACTTCATGTTCTGGCTGGTGAAGTTCTGGATCTGATTGGCCTGCTGGGAGGCGTCGTTCTGGGCGTCGGTGACCGTAAGGCTGATCCCGGCGCGCTTGGCCTCCTCCTGGGCGCCCGCCTTCAGCTGTACGAAGAAGGGGTTGTTGAGGGTGGAGACCGAAAGGCCGACCTTGGTGTCCGCGCCCCCGGAGGAGCCGGAGCGCCACATGGAGGCGCCGAAGGCGATGGCGGCGACGACCACGGCGGCCAGCGCGAACTTGCCCGCGTTGACGGCCTTCTTACGGCCGCCACCGGACGGTCCGCCCGCCGCGGCCCCGGGCGCGCCCGGTCCGGCCCCGGCGCGCCGGCGCACCGTGTCCATCAGCACCGCGAGCGCGATGACGACACCGATGACGACCTGCTGCCAGAAGGCGGACACCTCCAGCAGGTTGAGCCCGTTGCGCAGCACCGCGAGGATCAGCGCGCCGATGAGCGTGCCGGACGCCTTACCGACGCCACCGGACAGGCTGGCGCCGCCGATGACCACCGCGGCGATCGCGTCGAGCTCGTAGCCGACCGCCGCCTGGGGCTGCGCGGAGGACAGCCGGGAGGCGAGCACGATGCCCGCGACGGCCGCGAAACCGCCGGAGAGGGCGTAGATGACCAGCTTCTGGCGGGTCACCCGGATCCCGGAGAGCCGGGCCGCCTCCTCGTTGCCGCCGATCGCGTACATCGCCCGGCCCGGGTACGTACGGCCCAGCACACCCGCGGTGATCAGGCCCATCACGACCATCACGATCACCGGGACGGGCAGCCAGCCGCCGAGGGTGTCCCCGAGGCCGGACACCGAGTCGGGGACGGCTATCGGGCTGCCCTGGGAGATCACCAGGGCCAGGCCGCGGCCGATCGACAGCATCGCGAGCGTGGCGATGAACGGCGGCAGCTTCCCGAAGGAGACCAGCGCCCCGCTGACCAGACCGCAGGCGACACCGGTGGTGAGCGCCAGGAGCACCGCGAACCAGACCGGCAGCCCCTGTGAGGTCGCGGACCAGGCGAGCACGGTGGCGGACAGCGCGGCCACCGAGCCGACCGACAGATCGATGCCCGCGGAGACGATGACGAAGGTGACGCCGAAGGCGAGGATCGCGGTGACCGCCGCCTGGACACCGACGTTGAGGAGATTGTCGGTGGTGAGGAAGTCGCCGGACAGCAGCGCCATGGCGGCCACCAGCAGCACCAGGGCGCTCAGGGCGCCGTTGTCGAGCAGCACGCGGCGCAGTGCCGACGAGCTCCCGGGGTCCTTCGTGGCGTCAATCGTGTCAGTGGCCACGGGAGCCCTCCTTTTCCTTGCCGCCGACCCCTTCGTCGGCGTCCTTGACGTCCTTCACTGCCAGGGCCATCACGGCGTCCTGGGTCGCTTCCCGCGCGGTCAGCTCGCCCGCGATCCGGCCCTGGGCCATGACCAGGACCCGGTCGCTCATCCCCAGCACCTCGGGCAGATCGCTGGAGATCATCAGCACGGCGTGGCCGGACGCGGTGAGTTCGTTGATGAGCTGGTAGATCTCGACCTTGGCGCCCACGTCGATCCCGCGGGTCGGCTCGTCGAGGATCAGCACCTTGCTGTCGGCGAGCAGCCACTTGCCGATGACGACCTTCTGCTGGTTGCCGCCGGAGAGGGTGCGTACCCGCTGGTCGAGACCGGCCATCCGGACCGTCAGCCGCTCGGCGACACCGGCCGCCGAGCGCCGCTGGGCGGCCCGGTCGACCAGTCCGGCGCGGGTGGCGGCGCGCAGCGTGACCAGGCCCAGGTTCTCCTGCACGGAGCCGTCCAGGACCAGGCCCTGGCCCTTACGGTCCTCGGGGACGAGGCCGATCCCGGCCCGCATGGCGGCCACCACGTCATGGCCGGGCAGCGGACGGCCGAGCACCTCGACGGAGCCGGAGTCGTACGGGTCGGCGCCGAACAGGGCCCGGACGACCTCCGTACGGCCCGCGCCGACCAGTCCGGCCAGGCCCACCACCTCCCCGGCCCGCACCTCGAAGCCGATGTCCCGGAAGCTGCCGTTCCGGGTGAGCCCCCGGACCTTCAGCAGCGGCTCGCCGGCGTCCCCGCGCTCGCGCGGGTACTGCTGCTCGATGGAGCGGCCCACCATCAGCCGCACCAGCTCGTCCTGGTCGGTGCTCGCCGGGACCTGGGTGACGCTGCGGCCGTCGCGCAGCACGGTGACCCGGTCGCCCAGGGCGGAGATCTCCTCCAGGTGGTGGGTGATGAAGACGACGCCCACCCCGTCCGCGCGCAGGGTGCGCACGATCCGGAAGAGCTTGTCGACCTCCTCGGTGGTGAGCACGGCGGTCGGCTCGTCCATGATCAGGACGCGGGCCTCCAGGCTCAGCGCCTTGGCGATCTCCACCATCTGCAGCCGGGCGATGCCGAGGTCGCGGACGCGGGTCCGGGGCGAGACGTCCACCCCCACGCGGGCCAGCAGCTCGGCGGCCCGCGCGTCCATGGCCTTGCGGTCGATCATGCCGAAGCGGCGCGGCTGACGGCCCAGGAAGATGTTCTCGGCCACGGTGAGGTCCGGGACGAGGTTGAACTCCTGGTAGATGGTGGCGATCCCGAGCCGCTCGGCGTCCTGCGCGCTGTTGATCCGCACCGGCTCGCCGTCGACCAGGATCCGCCCGCCATCGGGGCGGTGGGCGCCGGAGACCATCTTGATCAGCGTGGACTTGCCCGCGCCGTTCTCGCCCAGGAGCACATGCACTTCGCCCCGGCGCAGATCGAAGTCCACCCCGTCCAGCGCGATCACCCCGGGGAAGGTCTTACGGACCCCCTCCATGCGCAGCAGCTCCGCCCCGGCGCCGCCCGTGCCCCCGGCCTTGGCGTCCGAGGGCGTGGGGCCCGGGTTCGACGCCGCCGACGCCGCCGCGTCGGCGGCACCGGGAGAGGACGGCTCGTGCTCGGAAGTCATGGCTTGCTCCCTTCGGGCTCGCCGCACGAGCGGCGGGTGACCAGACGGGCGGACAGGGTCACCGACTCGGCGGGCCGCCCCTCGACGAGATCGATCAGTGCCGTCACGGCGACACGGCCGAGCGACCCGGTCGGCTGGGCGATGGCGGTGATCGGCGGATCGGTGTGGACGAACCAGGGGATGTCGTCGAACGCGGCGAGCGCCACGTCGTCCGGCACCCGCAGGCCCCGCGCGCGGATCTCGTCCATCGCGCCGAGCGCCATCAGGTTGTCCGCGGCGAAGATCGCGTCCGGGGGGTGCGGCAGATCGAGGAAGCGGGCGGTCACCCGGCGGCCGCTGTCCGCCTGGAAGTCGCCCTGGCCGATGTGGTCCTCGCGCAGCTCCAGGCCGAACTCGCGCAGCGCGGAGCGGAAGGCGTCCACTCGCTCGCGGCCGGTCGTGGTGGCCGCGGGGCCCGCGATGATCGCGACCCGGCGGTGGCCGAGGGCGCACAGATGGGCCACCAGAGCGCGGATGGCTGCCCGCCCGTCGGTGCGGATCACCGGCACCCGGTCCAGGCCCTCGCCCTCGATCCAGCGGTCGACGAAGACCATGGGGGTGCCGGCGCGGGCGGCGGCCAGCATCATCGGGGAGCCGCCGTCGGTGGGGCTGACCAGCAGTCCGTCTATGCGGCGGTCCATGAGGGTACGCACATGGTGGTCCTGGAGGTCGGGCCGCTCGTCGGCGTTGCCGATGACCACGCTGTAGTCCAGCTCGCGGGCGGCGTCCTCGACCGAACGGGCCAGCTCGGTGAAGAAGGGATTCAGCACATCGCTGATGACCAGGCCCAGGGTCCGGGTCTGATCGGTGCGCAGTGAGCGGGCCACCGCGTTGGGGCGATAACCGAGGTCGGCGACCGCGGCGAGCACCCGTTCGCGGGTGTCCGCGCGGACGGAGGGGTGGTCATTGAGCACCCGTGAGACCGTCGCCACGGAGACCCCGGCACACCGCGCCACATCCTTGATGGCCGGCATCGTCCACCTCCTTGTGGAATCGATTACATGCGATTGGAATCGATTACATAGACGGAGGCAAGGGGTCAGCCCCCGGTGAAACCGGATCGTGATATTCCGCTACCGGACACACGCCCGCGTTCCTTCCCCACGGGCGTTGTCCACAGGCCCGAACCGCCTGTCGGCTCCCGGCGGTACGGTCGGGGCATGCTCAAACTCGCGGTGGTGGAAGGGGTCCTGGAGCGGATCACCTACGCCAATGAGGAGAACGGCTATACGGTCGCGCGGGTCGACACCGGCCGTGGCTCCGGCGATCTGCTCACCGTCGTCGGCTCGCTGCTGGGCGCCCAACCGGGCGAGTCGCTGCGGATGGAGGGCCGCTGGGGTTCCCATCCGCAATATGGCAAACAGTTCACGGTCGAGAACTACCAGACCGTCCTCCCCGCCACGGTCCAGGGCATCCGGCGCTATCTCGGCTCCGGACTGATCAAGGGCATCGGCCCCCGGATCGCCGACCGGATCACCGAGCACTTCGGCGTCGACACCCTCGACGTCATCGAACAGGAGCCCAAGCGGCTGGTCGAGGTCCCCGGCCTCGGCCCCAAGCGCACCAAGATGATCGCCGCCGCCTGGGAGGAGCAGAAGGCCATCAAGGAGGTGATGGTCTTCCTCCAGGGGGTCGGCGTCTCCACCTCCATCGCGGTGCGGATCTACAAGAAGTACGGCGACGCCTCGATTTCGGTCGTGAAGAACGAGCCGTACCGGCTGGCGGCCGACGTCTGGGGCATCGGCTTCCTCACCGCCGACAAGATCGCCCAGTCGGTCGGCATCCCCCATGACAGCCCCGACCGGGTGAAGGCCGGTCTGCAGTACGCGCTGTCCCAGTCCGCCGACCAGGGCCACTGCTATCTCCCCGAGGAGCGACTCATCGCGGACGCGGTCAAGTTGCTCCAGGTGGACACCGGCCTGGTCATCGACTGCCTGGGCGAGCTCGCGGCCGAGGACGAGGGCGTGGTGCGCGAGCCGGTCCCGGGCCCGGAGGACGGTGAGCCGGTCTCCGCCGTCTATCTGGTGCCCTTCCACCGCGCTGAGATCTCCCTCGCCGGCCAGGTGCTGCGGCTGCTGCGCACCGAGGAGGACCGGCTGCCCGCCTTCCGGGACGTGGACTGGGACAAGGCGCTCGGCTGGCTGGCCGGCCGCACCGGCGCCGACCTCGCCCCCGAGCAGAGCCAGGCGGTGCGGCTCGCGCTGACCGAGAAGGTCGCGGTGCTCACCGGCGGGCCGGGCTGCGGCAAGTCCTTCACCGTGCGGTCCGTGGTGGAGCTGGCCCGCGCCAAGAAGGCCAAGGTGGTGCTCGCGGCGCCCACCGGCCGGGCCGCCAAGCGGCTGTCCGAGCTGACCGGCGCCGAGGCGTCCACCGTCCACCGCCTGCTGGAGCTCAAGCCCGGCGGGGACGCGGCGTACGACAGGGACCGCCCGCTCGACGCGGACCTGGTGGTGGTCGACGAGGCGTCCATGCTCGATCTGCTGCTGGCCAACAAGCTGGTCAAGGCCGTCCCGCCCGGTGCCCATCTGCTCTTCGTCGGCGATGTGGACCAGCTGCCCAGCGTGGGCGCCGGGGAGGTGCTGCGCGATCTGCTGGCCCCCGGCAGCCCCGTCCCGGCGGTGCGGCTGACCCGGATCTTCCGCCAGGCTCAGCAGTCCGGAGTGGTCACCAACGCCCACCGGATCAACGAGGGGGTGCCGCCGGTCACCCAGGGCCTGTCCGACTTCTTCCTCTTCGTCGAGGACGACACCGAGGAGGCCGGGCGGCTCACGGTCGATGTCGCGGCCCGCCGCATCCCCGCGAAGTTCGGCCTCGACCCCCGCCGTGACGTGCAGGTTCTGGCCCCGATGCACCGCGGCCCGGCGGGTGCGGGCACGCTCAACGGACTGCTTCAGCAGGCCATCACCCCGGCCCGCCCGGACCTCCCGGAGCGCCGCCTCGGAGGCCGGGTCTTCCGCGTCGGCGACAAGGTGACCCAGATCCGTAACAATTACGAGAAAGGGGTCAACGGGGTCTTCAACGGCACGGTTGGCGTCGTCACCTCACTCGACACCGATGAGCAGCGGCTGACCGTGCGGACGGACGAGGACGAGGAGGTACCGTACGACTTCGACGAGCTGGACGAGCTGGCTCATGCCTATGCGGTGACCATCCACCGGTCACAGGGCAGTGAGTACCCGGCCGTCGTGATCCCGGTGACCACCGGGGCCTGGATGATGCTGCAGCGCAACCTCCTGTACACGGCCGTGACCCGTGCCAAGCGCCTTGTGGTGCTGGTCGGCTCGCGCCGCGCGCTGGGGCAGGCGGTGCGCACCGTCTCGGCGGGCAGGCGCTGCACCGCGCTGGATCACCGACTCGGCGGCGATGTGACAGTCGAGCGTGTCAGATGGGTTTCCGAACGATGACGAACGGGGCAGGATGGCCGTGTAGGCGGCACTGAGTGCCGCCAAAAGGCCCTTCGGCCGACCCCGAGTGCACATTCGCTACCCGAGTAGGGGAAGGTGGGGGGAGTCAGGGCACCTCGAAGAAGAGAACCAGACGTCGGTGAGGGATGACGTGAGCGACAACTCTGTAGTACTGCGGTACGGGGACGGCGAGTACACCTACCCGGTGGTCGACAGCACCGTCGGCGACAAGGGCTTCGATATTGGCAAGCTGCGCGCCCAGACCGGTCTGGTGACCCTGGACTCCGGTTACGGCAACACCGCCGCGTACAAATCCGCGATCACCTATCTGGACGGTGAGCAGGGCATTCTGCGTTACCGCGGCTACCCCATCGAGCAGCTGGCGGAGCGCGCCTCCTTCCTGGAGACGGCCTTCCTGCTGATCAACGGGGAGCTGCCGACCGTCGATGAACTGGCGGCATTCCGTGGGGAGATCACTCGCCACACGCTGCTGCACGAGGACGTCAAGCGGTTCTACGACGGCTTCCCGCGGGACGCCCACCCGATGGCGATGCTGTCCTCCGTGGTCAGCGCGCTGTCGACGTTCTACCAGGACAGCCACAACCCCTTCGACGAGAAGCAGCGCAACCTCTCGACGATCCGGCTGCTGGCCAAGTTGCCGACCATTGCCGCGTATGCGTACAAGAAGTCGGTCGGCCACCCCTTTGTCTACCCGCGCAATGACCTCGGCTATGTCGAGAACTTCCTCCGGATGACCTTCTCGGTCCCCGCGCAGGAGTACGACCTCGACCCGACCGTGGTCTCCGCGCTCGACAAGCTGCTGATTCTGCACGCCGACCACGAGCAGAACTGTTCGACCTCCACGGTCCGGCTGGTCGGCTCCTCGCAGGCCAATATGTTCGCCTCCATCTCGGCGGGCATCAACGCCCTGTGGGGCCCCCTGCATGGCGGCGCCAACCAGTCCGTGCTGGAGATGCTCGAGGGCATCCAGGCCTCGGGCGGCGACGTCGACACCTTCATCCGCAAGGTGAAGAACAAGGAAGACGGCGTGAAGCTCATGGGCTTCGGGCACCGCGTCTACAAGAACTTCGACCCCCGGGCGAAGATCATCAAGTCGGCGGCGCACGATGTCCTCTCCGCGCTCGGCAAGTCCGACGAGCTGCTCGACATCGCGCTCAAGCTGGAGGAGCACGCGCTCGCGGACGACTACTTCGTGGAGCGCAAGCTCTACCCGAACGTGGACTTCTACACCGGTCTGATCTACCGGGCGATGGGCTTCCCGACCGAGATGTTCACCGTGCTCTTCGCGCTCGGCCGGCTGCCGGGCTGGATTGCCCAGTGGCACGAGATGATCAAAGAGCCGGGCTCCCGCATCGGCCGCCCCCGCCAGATCTACACGGGTGTGGTGGAGCGCGACTTCGTCCCGGTCGAAGAGCGCTGACCCTCGTTTCTCCGGTCTCCGGGTGCCCCCGTCCCGCTTGGGTCGGGGGCACTCGTGTGAGCTGAGTCGGTCGCCGTAGAGCTTCCGGCTCCCCGGGTCTTCCGGCTGGGGGCACCTCCCAGCGGTAGCTGGGGGAGACTTTTGCGCCCCGGAGGCGAACCGAGCCTCAAAAAAACAAGCGAGAAGCGCCCCGCTGCCGATCCCCCCACGGGTCGGAGCGGGGCGCTTCCCTTGCCCCGGAGCGGATTCCCCCCACGGGATCCGGCCGGGTGTCCACGGGCCCTTGCGGGCCGTATGGTGACGCGATCTGCCGGGACGCGCACCTACGGGAGGGCCGCTCAAAGCTCCCCGAGTACGTCGTCCCGGCTACGCGTAGCAGGATCCGTCCCCCAAGACGTATCCCCACCGTCCCATTAGACTCGCGACCCCCCTCAATGGTTACGTTGGGTTGTCTGTGATCTGCGTCTCTTGCCATAAGGGCTATAAAAGGGCAAGAGCCTCGATTTGAAGATCGAGGCTCCGCCGTATGGGTGTTGTGCGGCTTATGGGGACTTGGTGAATCTATGTGGATGCTGTGAAGGTCCGCAGTCGCAGACTGTTCGTCACCACGAAGACGGACGAGAACGCCATCGCCGCTCCCGCGATCATCGGGTTCAGCAGTCCGGCCGCCGCGAGCGGCAGCGCGGCGACGTTGTAGCCGAAGGCCCAGAAGAGATTGCCCTTGATGGTGCCGAGGGTCCGGCGCGCCAGCCGGATCGCGTCCGCCGCCACCCGCAGATCGCCCCGGACCAGGGTCAGATCCCCGGATTCGATGGCCGCGTCCGTGCCCGTGCCCATCGCGAGTCCCAGGTCGGCGGTGGCGAGGGCGGCCGCGTCGTTGACCCCGTCGCCCACCATGGCGACCGTACGGCCCTCTTCCCGCAGCCGCTTCACCACGTCCACCTTGTCCTGCGGCAGCACCTCGGCGATGACGTCGTCGATGCCGACCTCGCGGGCCACCGCCTCGGCGACCAGCCGGTTGTCGCCGGTGAGCAGGATCGGGGCGAGGCCGAGCGCCCGCAGCTGGGCGACCGCCTCGGCGCTGGTCTCCTTGATGGCGTCGGCCACCAGGAGGACGCCGCGTGCCTCGCCGTCCCAGGCCACCGCGACCGCCGTCCGTCCCTCGGACTCGGCCGCCGTCTTGGCGGTCGCGAGGTCCTCGGGCAGCTCGATGGCCCAGGCGCCCAGCAGCTTCTCGCGGCCCACCAGCACCGCGTGGCCGTCCACCGTGCCCTGGACGCCGAGGCCGGGCTCGGAGCGGAAGTCCGCGGGCGTCGGGAGGTCGCCGATCCGCTCGGCCGCGCCGTCCGCGATGGCCCGCGCGATCGGGTGCTCGGAGGCGTGCTCCAGGGCGCCCGCGAGCCGTAGCAGCTCCCGCTCGTCCACGCCGGGCGCCGTGATGGCCCCGCGCAGCCGCATCTGCCCGGCCGTCACCGTGCCGGTCTTGTCCAGGACGACGGTGTCCACCCGGCGCGTGGACTCCAGTACCTCGGGCCCCTTGATCAGGATGCCCAGCTGGGCGCCGCGGCCGGTGCCGACCATGAGCGCGGTCGGGGTGGCCAGGCCCAGGGCGCAGGGGCAGGCGATGATCAGGACGGCGACAGCCGCGGTGAAGGCGGCGGCCGTGTCGCCCGTGGTGAGCAGCCAGCCCAGCAGGGTGCCGACGGCGATCAGCAGCACGATCGGTACGAAGATCCCCGAGACCCGGTCGGCGAGCCGCTGCACCTCGGCCTTGCCGTTCTGCGCGTCCTCGACCAGCTTGGCCATGCGGGACAGCTGGGTGTCCGCGCCGACCCGGGTGGCCTCGACCACGATCCGGCCCGACGCGTTGACGGTCGCGCCCGCCACCGCGTCGCCGACCCCCACGTCCACCGGCACCGACTCGCCGGTCAGCATCGAGGCGTCCACGGCGGAGGAGCCCTCGACCACCGTGCCGTCGGTGGCGATCTTCTCGCCGGGGCGCACCACGAAGCGGTCGCCGACGGCCAGCTCGCCGACGGGGATGCGTACCTCTCGTCCTCCGCGCAGCACGGCCACGTCCTTGGCGCCGAGCTCCAGCAGCGCGCGCAGCGCCGCGCCCGCCCGCCGCTTGGACTTCGCCTCCAGATAGCGGCCGAGGAGGATCAGCGCGGTCACTCCGGCCGCCGCCTCCAGGTAGATCGAGGACGATCCGTCGGTGCGGGAGACGGTGAGGTCGAAGCCGTGCCGCATCCCGGGCATGCCCGCGTGGCCGAAGAACAGCGCCCAGACGGACCAGCCGAGGGCCGCCAGGGTGCCGATGGAGACGAGGGTGTCCATGGTGGCCGCGCCGTGCCGGGCGTTCGTCCAGGCGGCCTTGTGGAAGGGCGCGCCGCCCCAGACGACGACCGGCGCGGCGAGGGTGAGCGAGAGCCACTGCCAGTTGTCGAACTGCAGGGACGGCACCATCGCCAGCACCACGACGGGCAGGGACAGCGCGATGGAGACGAGCATGCGGTGGCGCAGGAGGTCCGGCGCGGCCTCGCCGCGCGGGTCGGCCTCCGGTGCGGCGGCGCCCTCGGGGGCGCGGGGCTCGGGCACGGCGGGGCGCGGTTCCTCGGCGGTGTACCCGGTTTTGACGACGGTGGCGATCAGGTCGGCGACCTCGATCCCCTCGTCGTAGGTCACCTTGGCCTTCTCGGTGGCGTAGTTCACCGTGGCGGTGACGCCGTCGAGACGATTGAGCTTCTTCTCGACGCGGGCGGCGCAGGACGCACAGGTCATCCCGCCGATGGCGAGCTCGACCTGCGAGGGCCCACCGGCCGTCGCCGTGATCTCGGCGGCGGACCCGGCGGGGGGTGCCGTGCTGGTCATGTCTGGTCTCCTGGGAGGAGGGCCGGGCCGTACGGCGACTGTATGAGCAGGGCGGCACGGTCCGGCGGGGGTTTGGTGGGGGCTCTCAGGCCCGGCCGGCGAGCTCGTAGCCCGCCTCGTCCACGGCGGCGCGGACGCTCTCGTCGTCCAGCGGGCCGGCCGAGACCACGGTGACCTGGCCGGTGGACGCCACGGCCTTGACGGAGGTGACGCCGTCGAGGCCGCCGATCTCCTCGGTGACGGCGCCTTCGCAGTGGCCGCAGGTCATACCGGTCACCTTGTAGACGGTGGTGACTGCCTCGGAGCTCATGGGGTTCTCCTGTGTGGGGTGGGCGTGACGGTCGGTGCGCAGGAGGCGCCGGAATGCCTCAGCGTCTCCTGGCAATACCCACTCTATACCCCTAGGGGGTATGGATGGAAGCCGGTGGTGCGCCGGTCGGTGACGGGTGCGGCGCACCCGCGCGCACCCCACCGCGGCCAGGGGGGGGGGAAGGGCGGGTGGCGGGGTGCGGCGCGGGGGTCAGGGCTGGGCGGGGACTCCCTCGGTGCCGAGCGCCGGGGCGAGGTAGCCGTACAGGGCGGTCTTCAACTCCGCGACGTACGCCTCGCGTTCCGCGCCCTCATGGCCGAGGATCAGCACCAGTCCGGCCTTGAACACGGCGAACGCCATGTTCGCGGTGTGGGTGCGGCGCTCGGGGGAGAGGTCGGGGTTGCGGACGCCGATCAGCTCGTCGATGCGGTCTTGGATCGAGTCGTGCAGGGTGGCGTGCTCCTCGAGGAAGTGGCCCGGCGCGTCGGAGGACTGGAGCAGGGTCAGGAAGGCGGGATTCGCGCAGTTGAACTCGATCATCGGATCGAGGACCGCATCGATCAGTTCGCGCAGCGGCAGCGAGGCGTTCCGCAGGGTGAAGGCCACCCCGTGGGTCTCCAGCATCCGGCGGTTGAGGCGCTCGCCGAGCTCGACGGCGATGGCCTCCTTGTTCGGGAAGAACTGGTACAGCGTGCCGGGGGAGACCCCGGCCTCGCGGGCGATGGCGTTGGTGCTCGCGGAGGTGTAGCCGGCGCGGCAGAAGACGCTGGCGGCGGCGTCGAGCAGCTGCTGGATCCGGCGCTCGCCGCGTGCCTGTCTGCGGCGCGGCTTCGCCGTCTCGTTGGGCTGGTCCGCCTTGCTCTCGCTCACCTGTTTTCCCCGGCTCTCCGTGTTCGATTGACAATCACGAGCGGGCGCGCGCCGGGGGTTTGTAATGGGTCCGGGGCGGGGGGGGTGAGGGGCCAGGTAGAGTCTGACCCCCGGGGCCGGCGCGGCCGTGTGGTGGGGGGGGGGGGCCGGGC
>NZ_JBHYVB010000052.1:0-16377 GCF_042750115.1 Streptomyces sp. NPDC059455 | reverse complement strand
TGCGGCCAGCGCACTCCCCCACCACCTCTCCCCCCCCCCTTTCTCTTTATATCCCAAACACCCCCCCCCCCCCCCCGCATTCTCTCACCCCGCGCGCGCTCAGCGGTGTTTTACCGTCCATGGTAATCAGCGACCCGTGCTGCCTACGGACATTTGGTGGCGGCATGGGGCACAGGTGAAGGGGACACCGCGCCATGACCGATGTCAACCGCCCACCCGACGACCGGATCGGAGGGTGGACCCGCCTGGTCACGGCACGTCCTCGACTGTCTCTGCTGATCGCTTTGATCTTCACCGCGCTGGCCGTCGTAGCCGGGAGCGGGGTCGCCGACCGGATGGGAAGCGGCGGCTGGGAGGACCCCGCGTCCGAGTCCGCGTATGCCACCAAGGCGCTCGAGAAGCGCTTCCCCGCCTCCCAGCCGAATCTGATCCTGCTCGTCGACAGCGGCCGGAAGACCGTGGACGATCCGGCCGTCGCCGCCGAGGCCCGGGCACTGGCCAAGCGGCTCTCGGACGAGAAGGCGGTCACCGGGGTCACCTCGTACTGGGCCACCGGCGCCCCCTCGCTTCGCGCCCGGGACCGGGGCGAGGCGATCATCGCCGCGCGGATCCTGGGCGATGAGTCGGCGGCGGGCAAGGCGCTGGAGCGCATAGCGCCCCACTACCGGGGCGCCCACGGCCCGGTCGAGGTGCGGGTCGGCGGGATGGTCGCGGTCCGCCATGAGCTGCAGTCCACCATTCAGGAGGATCTGCTGCGGGCCGAGATGATCGCCCTGCCCATCACCCTGGTGCTGCTCGTGATGGTCTTCGGCAGTGCCGTGGCCGCCCTGCTGCCGCTCGGCGTCGGCATCGTCGCGATCCTCGGCACCGACGCGGTGCTGCGCGGGCTCACCGAGTTCACCGATGTCTCGGTCTTCGCGCAGAACCTGACCACCGCGCTCGGCCTCGGACTCGCCATCGACTATGCCCTGTTCATCGTGCGGCGCTTCCGCGAGGAGCTGGGCCGGGGCGCGGAGAAGCTGCCCGCCGTCGCGGCCACGCTGCGCACCGCCGGGCGCACCGTGCTCTTCTCGGCGCTGACCGTCGCCGCCTCGCTCGCCGCCATGCTGGTCTTCCCGCAGTACTTCCTGCGCTCCTTCGCCTATGCGGGGATCGCGGTGGTGCTGATCGCCGCCACCGCCGCCCTGGTGGTCCTGCCCGCGGCGCTCATCCTCCTGGGCGACCGGGTCAACGCACTGGACCTCACCCGGCTGCTGCGCCGTGGCCGCCCGGCCCGCGGCGGTGAGCCCGGAGCGGGCTGGGCGCGGCTCGCCCGGCTGGTGATGCGGCGCGCCCCGGTGTTCGCGCTGGCCACCGTCGCCGGGCTGGTCGCGCTGGGACTGCCGTTCCTGAGGGTGGAGTTCGGCACCGCCGACGACCGTCAGCTGCCGTCGAGCGCCGAGTCCCATGTGGTGCAGCAGCAGATCCGGGAAGGGTTCCCCGGCGGTCCCGGGGGCGCGGTGGAGGTCCTCGCCGAGGGCCGCGGTACCGGCACCAAGGCCCTCGCCGACTACAGCGCCAAGGTCTCCGCCCTTCCCCAGGTGCTGCGGGTGGACAGCCCGGCGGGCCGGTTCGCCGACGGGCGGCGGGTGGCCGAGCCGGGGCCGGCGGAGGCGGCGCGGCTGTCCGATGGCTCGGCGGAGATCACCGTGCAGCCCAAGGGCGAGGCCGTGGACACCGCCAGCCAGGACCTGGTGCGGACGATCCGCGCCCAGGAGCCGTCGTTCACCACCTCGGCGACCGGCACCGCCGCCGTCCTGGTCGACACCAAGGACTCCATAGCCGACCGGCTGCCCTGGGCCGCGGCCATCATCGTCGCCGTCACCCTGCTGCTGGTCTTCCTGCTCACCGGAAGCGTGCTGATACCGATTCAGGCCGTGCTGCTCAACGCGCTCAGTCTGACCGCGATGTTCGGCGCGGTGGTGTGGGTCTTCCAGGACGGGCATCTGTCCGGTCCGCTCTCCTTCACCACCTCCGGCGATATCGAGACCACCCTGCCCGTCCTGATGTTCTGCGTCGCCTTCGGACTCTCCATGGACTACGGGGTCTTCCTGCTCTCCCGGATCAAGGAGGAGTACGACCGCACCGGGGACCATCAGGCGGCGGTGGAGTTCGGGCTGCGGCGCACCGGCGGCCTGATCACGGCGGCGGCGCTGATCCTCGCCGTGGTGATGGTGGGCATCGGCACCTCGCGGGTCACCAACACCAAGATGCTGGGGCTGGGTATCGCCTTGGCCGTGCTGATGGACGCGATGGTGGTGCGCGGGCTGCTGGTGCCGGCGGTGATGAAGCTGACCGGCCGGGCCACCTGGTGGGCCCCGGGCCCGCTGCGCCGACTGCACACCCGGTTCGGGCTGAGCGAGGGGGAGTCCACTCCCGCCGAGCGCCGCGAAGACTCTGGCACGGGCGCCGCCACCGGCGGCGATGTCGACGATCGCCGGTGCGGCGGCAAGGGCGGGCCCCGTGGCGGGGGCGGGCCTCGCGGCGAGGAGGGGGCACATGATGAGGACGGGGTTGAGGGAGAGGGGAAGAAGTCGCGGGACCGGGTGAGCACGGGCCGCTAAGCGCTCCGCGGTACGTGCCGCGAGGTGCGGTCGTCCATCCGCGGCCGCGTCGTGGCCGGTCGCGCCCACGCGGCGGAGCCGCACATCTACACAGCCCCGCGCCCTTTCGGGGCGCACCCGAACCGCACGCACCGGGCTTCAGCGAGGCCGCTTACCGGCTCACGCGGACGTGGCGGCACCGCTAGTCCTTCTCATCACGCCGGGCGCGGCGGTTGCCGGGTCTGCGGACCACCCAGGAGCGGATCGTATCCGCGTACCAATACGGTTTGCCGCCCTCCACATGATCGGGGGGCGGCAGCAGACCGTGCTTGCGATAGGACCGTACGGTGTCGGTCTGCACACCGATATGCGCGGCGATCTCCTTGTACGACCACAGCCTCCGGTCGGTCATCTCTCACGCCCTTCCGCAGGGCGTCGCGGTCACGGCCCGGAGGGACCGTCGGGGGAGCCACGGCGCGCCTGCTCACATTCCATCAGCCTGTGCCCGGTCAACGACGCTGAGTGAAGGGCGGCCCGGGGCTGTTGAACACCTGTGACGGAGGCGTGTGGAGATGTGACCGCTGTGACGCACGAGTGACGCAGCGGACGAGACCCGGACGCCATGACCACAGCGGGCCGGCCGTAGGGTCACGGCCGGCCCGCTGGGTGTCAGCTGGAGACGGGGTGTCAGCTGTAGAAGGCGGGGCGCTCGATCATCTCGACGGCCGTGCGCCGGCCCGTGGCCTGGGCCCGGACCCCCGCCTCGCTGACGGCGGTCGCGGCATAGCCGTCCCAGGTGCTGGGGCCCTCGACCTCGCCGCGCCGGGTGGCGTTGACCCAGCTCTGCACCTCGCGGTCGTATGCCTCCTCGAAGCGGGCCACGAAGTCGGGGGCGATCTCCCCGCCCCAGGTGCCGGGTCGGTTGACCAGCATCCCGTGGGCGTCGCCGACGCGGGCGGTGCCCCGCTCGCAGACCGCCTCCGCCTGCACCTGGTAGCCGAAGCCGCAGGTGGCGAAGATCTCCACATTGACGATCGCCCCGCCGGTGGTCTCGAAGACCACGAGCTGGGGGTCGCTGAGCGGCTCGGGCGACAGCGAGCTGGGGGTCGGCTTGAGCACGGTGACCGCGGCGATCTCCTGCTCCAGCAGCCAGCGCGACTGGTCCATCTCATGCACCACCGAGTCGGTGATCAACATCTCGTTGGTGAAGTACGAGTGCACCGAGGCATTGCGGTGGCGGCAGTGCAGCAGCAGCGGGCGGCCCAGCTCACCCCCGGCCAGCAGCGCCTTGAGCTTCATGAACTCGGTGTCGTAGCGGCGCATGAAGCCCACCTGCACCCGGCGGTGGCCCAGCCGCTGCTCGGCCTCCAGCACCCGCAGCGCGGACGCGGAGTCCGGGGTGAGCGGCTTCTCGCACAGCACCGGCAGATCGCGCTCGAACGCGCTGAGCAGCGCGGCCTCGTGCGCGGGCCCCGGCGAGGCGATCAGCACCGCGTCCACGCCGGGCGCGGCCATCGCGGCGGCCGGGTCGGTGAACGCCTGACAGCCGTCGGCGGTGTCGGCGACCGCTTTGGCCCGCGCCTCGTCGATGTCGACCACGGCGGCCACCCGGGCGCCGCTGATCACGTCGTTGATGCGGCGGACATGGTCGGCGCCCATCTTGCCGGTCCCGATGACGGCGACCCCGAGCGTTCCCTGCTGGGTCATAGACTGCTCTCTCTTCTCTCTCTGCTCTCTGGACGGTTCGAAGGCCCATGGGGGGCGAAGGCCCGTGGGGGTGAAAAGGGAGGGGTCAGGCGCCGCAGGAGCGCAGGAAGCGCCGGGTGCGCTCGGCGATGGGAAAGGGCTGGTCGGGCGGGCAGGGGTACATGTCCTGCTCGACGATGGCGAACAGATCCACGTCCAGGTTCTGGGCCGCGGTCAGGACCGGGCCCAGCTCCGGAATGCCGTTGGGCGGTTCGCACATCACACCGCGCTGGACGGCGGGGCCGAACGGCACCTCGTTCTTCACCACATCGGCGAGGATCTCCGGGGCGACCTGCTTGAGGTGGAGATAGCCGATGCGCTCGCCGTAGGTCTCGATCAGCTTGACGCTGTCGCCGCCGCAGTAGGCGTAGTGGCCGGTGTCCAGGCAGAGGTTGACCAGGTCTGCGTCGGTGGCGTCCAGGAAGCGGGCCACGTTCTCCTCGGTGTCGATATGGGTGTCGGCATGCGGGTGGACGACGATGTCCAGCCCGAAGCGCTCCCGCACCTCACGGCCGAGCCGTTCCATCCCGGTGGACAGATGGCGCCACTGCTCGGCGGTGAGCGTCGGGGGCTCGATCAGTTCGGCGGTCTTGTCGTCCCGCCAGAAGGAGGGGATGACCACGAGGTGCTTGGCGTTCATCGCCCGGGTCAGCTCGGCCACCTGGGAGACATGCTCCCAGGTGGCGTCCCAGACCTCGGGGCCGCGGTGCAGCGAGGTGAAGACGGTGCCCGCGGAGACCGTGAGACCGCGCCGGCCGGTCTCCTCGGTGAGCCGGGCCGGGTCCGTGGGCAGATAGCCGTACGGACCCAGCTCGATCCACTCGTAACCGGCCTCCGTGACCTCGTCGAGGAAGCGCTGCCAGGGGACCTGCTGTTCGTCGTCGGGGAACCACACCCCCCAGGAGTCGGGGGCCGAGCCGACCCGGATGCGGTCCAGGGCGGGTACGGGGGAGGCGTCGGCAGTCATGGCAGAGGGTCTCCTCGGTGTGCTGGGGTGCCCGCGTCGTACTGTTTTGGGCAGCTTCACCGGCCGGGCGGGGGGCCGTCAAGGCTTCGTCAGGACATTCGGACGTCTTATCAGGGAAAGACGTCGAAGGATGGCGTCCTGTCGGAGGGAAGACGTCTGTCAGATGGCGTCTGTCGGATGGCGTCCGTCAGGAGGAAGGGGCGGCCACCTCCTCCGGCAGCTCGTCCACATCGACCCCGCGGACCTGAGCCAGCTCATGCTTGAGCGCGGCCAGTTCGGCACCGCCGGCCATATGGTTGGTGAGCTCTTCGAGGCTGACGTCGTCGCGCGCCGCGTTCAGTTCCAGGGCGCCGAGCCGGAGCACCGCGAAGTGGTCGCCGACCATATAGGCGTGGTGCGGGTTGTGGGTGATGAAGATGACGCCGAGCCCGCGCTCGCGCGCCGCCGCGATGTACTTGAGCACCACACCGGACTGCTTGACGCCGAGCGCCGCGGTCGGCTCGTCCAGGATCAGCACCCGGGCGCCGAAGTGGACCGCTCGGGCGATGGCCACGGACTGCCGCTGGCCGCCGGAGAGGGTGCCGATGGGCTGCTCCAGGTTGTCGAGGTGGATGCCCATGGCGGACAGCTCCTCGCCGGTGATCTGCTTCATCCGTTCGATGTCCAGCCGCCGCACCGGCCAGGCGCCGCGGGTCAGCTCGGAGCCGAGGAAGAAGTTCCGCCACACCGGCATCAGCGGCACGGTGGCCAGGTCCTGGTAGACGGTGGCGATGCCCAGGTTCAGGGCGTCGCGCGGGGTGTTCAGCCGCACCGGCTTCCCGTCCACGAGGTATTCGCCCTCGTCATGCTGGTGCAGCCCCGAGACGATCTTGATCAGGGTGGATTTGCCGGCGCCGTTGTCGCCGAGCACACAGGTCACCCGGCCCGGCCGGACGGCCAGGTCGATGCCCTCCAGGGCGCGGATGTTCCCGTAGAGCTTGCCCACGCCCCGCAGCCGGATCACCGGCTCCTCGTCCGGTGCGGAAGCCTGTGCGGCGCTGTCCTTGGTGACGTTCGTTGCCATTCCGATCACCTCCTGGCGGCCTGACGGCGCACCCACAGATTGACGAGGGTCGCGAGCAGCAGCATCACGCCGACGAAGAACTTGAACCAGTCGGGGTTCCAGTTGGCGTAGACGATGCCCTGGTTGACCATGCCGAAGATGAAGGCGCCGAGGACCGCGCCGATCGCGGAGCCATAGCCGCCGGTGAGCAGGCAGCCGCCGATCACGGCCGCGATGATGTAGTAGAACTCGTTGCCCACGCCCTCGCCGGCCTGCACGGTGTTGTACTCGAAGAGCAGATGCATGCCCACGAACCAGGCCGCGAAGCCCACCGTCATAAAGAGGGCGATCTTGGTGAGGTTCACGGGTACGCCCACGGCCCGTGCGCTCTCCTTCGAGCCACCGGCCGCGAAGATCCAGTTGCCGAACTTGGTGCGCAGCAGCACCCAGGTGGCGATGGCGGCGAAGATCAGCCACCACAGCACGGTGATCTTCACATCGACGCCGAAGACGTCGATCTCGGAGGCGAAGACCGACTTGGCCTGGTCGAAGCCGTCCATGTCGGTGATGGAGTCGGTGGCGACATTGCCGGTCAGCAGCTTGGTGATGGCCAGGTTGGCGCCCTGCAGCATCAGGAAGCTGGCGAGGCTGACCAGGAAGCTGGGCAGCCCGGTCTTGATCAGCAGCAGTCCGTTGATCAGCCCCACGGTGAGCGAGACCAGCAGGGCGACGAGCACACCCACCCAGACATTGGTGGTGAGCTGGAAGCTGAGCATGCTCGCGGCCAGTGCCGAGGAGGTGACGGCGACTCCGGCCGACAGGTCGAACTCACCGCCGATCATCAGCAGGGAGACGGCCAGCGCCATGATGCCCATGGTGGACGCCTGGTAGAGGACGGTGGCGAAGGAGTCGGCCTGCCGGAAGGTGGGGGCCACGGCGAAGAAGAAGAGGTAGACGCCGACGGCCGCGACCAGCGCCCCGATCTCGGGCCGGGCCAGCGCCCGCCGGGCCAGCGAGCGCTCGGCGGTGCGGCTCTTGGGCGGGGCCGCGGGGGAGGCGGGCGGGGTGGCGGCCGCCGGGGTGGCGGTATGGGTCATGGCCGGCTCACCGCGTTCCCTTCTGCGCGAACTTGGCGATGGTGTCCACGTTGTCCTTGGTGACGAACGCGGGCCCGGTCAGCACGGGCTGCTCGCCGCCGCCGCTGAAGTTGCCGTTGTTCTTGTAGAGCCACAGGGAGTCGATGGACAGATAGCCCTGGAGGTAGGGCTGCTGGTCGACGGCGAACTGGACGTCGCCGCTCTGCACGGCCGAGACCAGGTCCTTGTTGAGGTCGAAGGTGGCGACCTTGGCCTTGTCGCCCGCGTCCTTCGCGGACTGCACGGCGGTCAGGGCGAACGGGGCGCCCAGGGTGACGACGTAGTCGATGCTCGAATCCTGCTTGAGCTTCGCGGAAATCGTCGACTTGACCGATGGCATGTCGGTTCCGTTGACGTACAGGATGTCGGTCTTGCCCTTGAAGGTCTTCTTCACACCCGCACAGCGGGCCTCGAGGGCGACATGGCCCTGCTCCTGGATCACACAGATGTCGTGCTTGGCGCCGATCTCGTTGAGGTGCTTGCCGAACGCCTGGCCGGCGATGTTCTCGTCCTGGCCGAAGTACTCCAGCAGACCCATGTCCTTCCACTGGTCGAGTCCGGCGTTGAAGGCGACGACCGGGATCCCGGCCTTCTTCGCCTTGGCTATCGCGCCCTTCATGGCGTCGGGCTTGGCGAGGGTGACGGCGATGCCGTCGACCTTCTGGTTGATCGCGTTCTGGATCAGGTTGGCCTGGTCGGCTCCGTTGGGGTTGCTGGAGTAGACGAGGTCGACGTTGTCCTTGGCCGCCGCGGCCTTGGCGCCCTTGCGCACCGTGTCCCAGAAGGTGTCACCCGGGGCGGCGTGGGTGATCATCGCGATCCTCATCCGCGGGGTGTCGGCCTTACCGGCCGCGATGCCGTCGTCGGCTTCCTGAGCCTTCTTGCCACCCTGACTGCTGCAGCCCGCCACCAGGAGGGCGGCTGCGGTGGCGAGTGCGGCGAGGCCCGCCCTGCGGTGTCGATTGAGTCTGAGGTCCATCCGTTCCAGCACCTCTCAAAGCCAGGTCCGTCGAATTTGCACGGCCGTTGCAGAACGGGAGCCTCTCCCCGTGGGTGGCCACTGTCAAGACTTTGTCATGACAACATTTCATCCGGACGTAACGAGGCGGTAACGCGCCCCGTGGACCCGGATGATTACGTCCGTATGTAAGGACAAAGTCTTGACAGTGGGCGGGGCACACGTCTAGACCTGAAGGGCCGGGGTGGATCCCGGAGTTCTGAGCACCAGACCCTGAGCTGCGTCTTTCCCGAAGGGGCAGGCATGAGTGAGCCGTACGACCTGATCACGATGGGCCGCATCGGAGTGGACCTGTATCCACTGCAGACCGGTGTGCCACTGCCGCAGGTTGAAGCGTTCGGAAAGTTTCTCGGCGGCTCGGCGACCAATGTCGCGGTCTCCGCGGCCCGTCTCGGCCACCGCTCCGCGGTGATCAGCCGTACCGGGGCGGATCCGTTCGGCGACTACATCCACCAGGAGCTGCGGGCCTTCGGGGTGGACGACCGCTTCGTCACCCCCGTCGAGGAGTACCCCACCCCGATCACCTTCTGCGAGATCTTCCCGCCGGACGACTTCCCGCTGTACTTCTACCGCCGCCCCAAGGCGCCCGATCTGGAGATCCACTCCGATGAGCTGGACCTCGACGCCATCCGCGCCACCCGGATCTTCTGGATGACCGGCACCGGGCTCAGCGAGGAGCCCAGCCGCACCAGCACCCTCGCCGCGCTCGCCGCCCGCGCCAAGAGCGGCACCACCGTCTTCGACCTCGACTGGCGGCCGATGTTCTGGGCCGACCCGGAGACCGCCCGCCCCTTCTACGCCGAGGCGCTGCGCCACGCCACCGTCGCCGTCGGCAACATGGACGAGTGCGAGATCGCCACGGGTGCGCGCGAGCCCAAGGCGTGCGCGCAGGCGCTGCTGGACGCGGGTGTGGAGATCGCCGTCGTCAAACAGGGTCCGCGCGGGGTGCTCGCCGTGCACCGCGACGGCACCACCGCGGAGGTCCCGCCGGTCCCGGTCGAGGTGGTCAACGGGCTCGGCGCGGGCGACGCGTTCGGCGGCGCCCTGTGCCACGGGCTGCTCTCGGGCTGGCCCCTGGAGCACGTGATGCGGTACGCCAACGCGGCGGGCGCCATCGTCGCGTCCCGCCTCGCCTGCTCCTCCGCGATGCCCACCACGGCGGAGGTCGAGGCTCTGCTGGCGGGGGACTGACCCCGGGTGCCAGGCCCTCCCCCTCGTCCGGTCATGCGGGTCCCCGCGCTCCGTGTGCCCTTCATGAATCGCGAATGCGAGGAAGTACTTTGAGTATCAGCGTTTCGGACCTCGTGACGGTGCGCAGCCGCCATCCGGAGGCCATCGCCGAGGCGGCCGCCCGCCGGGTCCGCCGCCCCCTCATCGGTGACAGCGGCCGTCTGATGATCGTGGCCGCCGATCACCCGGCGCGCGGCGCCCTCGCCGTCGGTGGCCACAAGCTGGCCATGGCCAACCGGGTCGATCTGCTGGAGCGGCTGTGCGTGGCGCTGTCCCGGCCCGGGGTCGACGGGGTGCTCGCCACCGCCGACATCCTCGAGGACCTGCTGCTGCTCGGCGCCCTCGACGGCAAGGTCGTCATGGGCTCGATGAACCGCGGCGGTCTCGCCGGGGCCTCGTTCGAGCTCGACGACCGGTTCACCGGGCACCGCCCCCAGGACATCGAGCGCCTCCGTCTCGACGCCGGCAAGCTGCTGCTGCGCATCGACTACGAGGACGCCGGTTCGCTGACCACCATGGTCTCCACGGCCCGCGCCATCGACGAGATGGCGGAGCGGCGGCTGCCCGTCTTCGTCGAGCCGTTCATCTCCCGGCGGACCGGCGGAAAGGTCGTCAACGACCTGTCCGCCGAGGCCGTCACCAAGTCCATAGCCATCGCCTCCGGCCTCGCCGGAACCTCCGCCTACACCTGGCTGAAGGTGCCGGTCACCGATGACGCCGACGAGATGGCGGCGGTGATGGAGACGAGCACCCTTCCGGCGGTGTTGCTCGGCGGCGACGTGGGCAAGTCTCCGCAGGACCAGGAGGAGGCGTACGAGAAGTGGCGCAAGGCGCTGGGCCTGCCCACCGTGCAGGGGCTGGTCGTCGGCCGCTCCCTGCTGTATCCGGCGGAAGGCAGTGTCGAGACCGCCGTGGACACCGCCGTCGGCCTGCTGTGACGCTGTAAGAAAGGCAGAGACTTCACGCCATGACCACCACCGATCCGTTCCCCGGCTTCCATGTGCGGGCCGGCAAGGCGGCCGACGGCCCCTACGCCGTGGACATCGACCCCGAGCGGGCCGGCTGGGGCTACTCCAGCCTGCGGGTCCTCGATCTGCCGCCCGGCGGTTCGCACTCCCTGGCCACCGGGGACAGCGAGTGGATCGTGCTGCCCCTGAGCGGCGGCTGCACCGTGATCGCCGAGGGCGAGACCTTCGAACTGCACGGCCGGGAGAGCGTGTTCAGCGGGGTGAGCGACTTCGTCTATCTGCCGCGCGACTCCCACGCCCAGATCGCCAGCGGCGCGGGCGGCCGCTTCGCGCTCACCGGCGCCCGCTGCGAGCGCCGGCTGCCCGCGCGCTACGGACCGGCGTCCGCCGTCCCCGTCGAGCTGCGCGGCAGCGGCAACTGCTCGCGCCAGGTCAACAACTTCGGCGCGGCGGCCCCCGCCGGAGGCGGAAAGTCAGGTGGCGGTTTCGAATGCGACAAGCTGATCGCCGTCGAGGTGCTCACCCCGGGCGGCAACTGGTCCTCGTACCCGCCGCACAAGCACGACCAGTGCCGCCCCGGCGAGGAGAGCGAGCTGGAGGAGATCTACTACTTCGAGATCGCCGAGGCCCACGGCAACGAGGGCATCGGCTATCAGCGGGTCTCCCCGTCCGGCCACGGCCGTGGCACCGACGTGCTCGCCGAGGTCCGCTCCGGTGACACCGTCCTGATCCCCGACGGCTGGCACGGCCCCTCCATCGCCGCCCCCGGGCATGACATGTACTACCTCAATGTCATGGCCGGCCCGGAGGCGGAGCGCGCCTGGCTCATCTGCGACCACCCCGACCACGCCTGGATCCGCTCCACCTGGCCGGACCAGCCCGTCGACCCCCGTCTGCCCCTCTATCAAGCACCCACTGGAGACCCACGATGAACGGTTCGGCAGTGCGCCGCCTCACCGTCGCCCAGGCGCTGGTGGAGTTCCTGGCCCACCAGTACACCGAGCGGGACGGGCAGCGGCATCGCCTGATCAACGCCACCTGGGGGATCTTCGGCCATGGCAATGTGGCCGGGCTCGGCCAGGCGCTGCTGGAGTCCGGGCCGGACACCATGCCGTACCTCCAGGGCCGTAACGAGCAGGCGATGGTGCACGCCGCGGTCGGCTACGCCCGGCAGAACAACCGGCTCGCCGCCCAGGCCGTCACCACCTCCATCGGCCCCGGCGCCACCAACCTCGTCACCGGTGCCGCGCTCGCCACCGTCAACCGGCTGCCGGTGCTGCTGCTGCCCGGCGACATCTTCGCCACCCGGCCCGCCGACCCGGTGCTCCAGCAGCTCGAAGTCCCGTACGCGGGCGACATCTCGGTGAACGACGCGCTGCGCCCGGTCTCCCGTTACTTCGACCGGGTGATGCGCCCCGAGGCGCTGATCCCGGCCGCGCTCCAGGCCATGCGGGTGCTGGCGGACCCGGCCGAGACCGGCGCCGTCACCCTGGCCCTGCCGCAGGACGTCCAGGCCGAGGCGTTCGACTGGCCCGAGGAGTTCTTCGCCGACCGGGTGTGGCACGTGCGCCGCCCCGTCCCCGAGGCGGCCGAGGTGGCCGCCGCCGCGCGGACCATCCGCGCCGCCCGCCGGCCGCTGATCGTCGCGGGCGGCGGGGTCCACCACAGCGAGGCCGAGGAGGACTTGCGCGCCCTCGTGGACGCGACCGGCATTCCGGTGGCCTCCACCCAGGCGGGCAAGGGGTCGCTGCGCTACGACCACCCCGCCGACATCGGCGGGATCGGCCACACCGGCACCGCCGTCGCGGACGACCTCGCCCGCACCGCCGATCTGGTCATCGGCGTGGGCACCCGCTACAGCGACTTCACCACCGCCTCCGCGACGCTCTTCGCGGACCCGGCCGTCCGCTTCCTCAACCTCAACATCACGCCGTTCGACGCCCATAAGCTCGGCGCCACCACCGTGGTCGCCGACGCCCGCGCCGCGCTCGAAGCGCTCACCGCCGAGCTGGCGGGCCACCGGGTGGACGAGACGTACGAGGCCGAGTACCGCACCGGGAAGACCGCGTGGGAGCGCCGGGTGGACGCCGCCTACGCCGCCGAGGACGAGACCGCCCGCCCGTCCCAGACCCAGGTCCTGGGCGCGCTGGACGCGGTCGTCGGCGACGAGGACGTGGTGATCAACGCGGCGGGCTCGCTGCCGGGCGACCTCCACAAGCTGTGGCGCGCCCGCTCCCCGCGCCAGTACCACCTCGAATACGGCTACTCCTGCATGGGATACGAGATCCCCGGCGCCATCGGCGTACGGCTCGCGGCGCCCGCCACCCCGGTCTGGGCGCTGGTCGGCGACGGTACGTATCTGATGATGCCCACCGAGATCGTCACCGCGGTCCAGGAGGGCATCAACATCAACATCGTGCTGCTCCAGAACCACGGCTACGCCTCGATCGGCGGTCTGTCGGAGACCACCGGCGCCGAGCGCTTCGGCACCGCCTACCGCTTCCGGGCGGCCGACGGGCAGTACACCGGCGATCCGCTCCCGGTCGACCTCGCCGCCAACGCCGCCTCGCTGGGCATGGACGTGCTGCGCGCGAAGAGCGTGGGCGAGCTGCGGGCGGCGCTCGCCGAGGCCCGCGCCTCGGACCGGCCCACATGTGTCTATGTGGAGACCGAAACGGCCGACACAGTGTCCGGCGCACCCGAGGCACAGGCGTGGTGGGATGTGCCTGTCGCCCAGACCGCGACCCGTCCGGCCGCCGTGAAGGCCCGCGAGGACTACGACCGGCAGGCCGCCGCACGCCGCCGCCACCTCTGACGTTTTTCTAGAGAAAGGCTCCGCACCCATGAAGACCGTCAACCACTGGATCGGCGGAAAGACCGTCGAGGGCGCGACCGGCGCGTACGGGCCGGTCTACAACCCCGCCACCGGCGCCCAGGACACCCAGGTCGCCCTGGCCTCCGTGGACGAGGTCGACGCGGCCGTGGCCGCGGCCACGGAGGCGTTCCGCTCCTGGGGCACCACTTCGCTGTCCAGGCGCTCCGCGATCCTCTACAAGTACCGCGAGCTGCTGGACGCCCACCGCGACGAGATCGCCGAGCTGATCACCGCCGAGCACGGCAAGGTCCACTCGGACGCGCTCGGCGAGGTGGCCCGCGGCCTGGAGATCGTGGAACTGGCCTGCGGGATCGCCGAGAAGCTGAAGGGCGAGCTGTCCACCCAGGTCTCCACCGGGGTCGACGTCTCCTCGATCCGCCAGCCGCTGGGTGTGGTCGCGGGCATCACGCCGTTCAACTTCCCGGCGATGGTGCCGATGTGGATGTTCCCGGTGGCCATCGCCTGCGGTAACACCTTCGTCCTCAAGCCCAGCGAGAAGGACCCCTCCGCCTCCCGCCGGCTGGCCGAGCTGGCCTCCGACGCGGGGCTGCCGGACGGGGTGCTCAATGTGGTCAACGGCGACAAGGTGGCCGTCGACCGGCTGCTGGAGCACCCGGACATCGCGGCCGTCAGCTTCGTGGGCTCCACGCCGATCGCGAAGTACATCCAGTCCAAGGCCGTTGAGCACGGCAAGCGGGTGCAGGCGCTCGGCGGCGCCAAGAACCACATGCTGGTGCTGCCCGACGCCGATCTGGACTTCGCGGCGGACAACGCCATCAACGCGGCCTACGGCTCGGCCGGTGAGCGCTGCATGGCGGTCTCCGTCGTGGTCGCGGTCGGCGACGCGGGCGACGAGCTGGTGAAGAAGATCGCCGACCGGGCCGCCCGCTTGCGGATCGGCCCCGGGAACGACCCGGCCTCCGAGATGGGCCCGCTCATCACCAAGGAGCACCGCGACAAGGTCGCCTCCTATGTGCACGGGGCCGCGGCCCAGGGCGCCGAGGTGGTCGTGGACGGCACCGGGTACTCCGTGGAGGGCCATGAGAACGGCTTCTTCATCGGCGTCTCGCTGCTGGACAGGGTCCCGCCGACGGCCGACGCCTACCGTGACGAGATCTTCGGCCCGGTGCTGTGCGTGGTGCGCGCCGAGACCTACGACGAGGCCATCGCGCTGATCAACAGCTCCCAGTGGGGCAACGGCACGGCCATCTTCACCCGCGACGGCGGCGCCGCCCGCCGCTTCCAGCTGGAGGTGGAGGCGGGCATGGTCGGCGTCAACGTGCCGATCCCGGTGCCGGTGGGCTACCACTCCTTCGGCGGCTGGAAGGACTCGCTCTTCGGCGACCACCACATCTACGGCAACGACGGGGTGCACTTCTACACCCGCGGCAAGGTCGTCACCACGCGCTGGCCGGAGCCGTCGGAGGAGGTCGGCATCAACCTCGGCTTCCCGAAGAACCACTGAGGCGTATGTGATGTGTGATTCGCACGTTTGAGTGGTTTCCCCGCCCCCTGCCGGACCCGGTCCGGCAGGGGGTTTCGCCGTTGTGGCGGGCGGGGATCCCAGGCGCAACAAGCACGGGAAGCCGGGGGAAAGCGGGGGAGTCGACGTGCCTGGGTTCACGGAGGGGGAGGGGACCGAGGAGTTCATCGAGGCGTTCAAGGGCGCCGTGGTGCCTCGGGACCGAAAGGCCAAGGCGCGGGATCTGCTGCCGCCCGTGCTGCTGCTCGCGAGCGGCGAGGGGGCGCCGGGCCGCGCCCACCGGGCGATGCGGGGGCTGCGCCGGATGCTCTATCCGGACGGCGCCAAGCGGGTGCCGTACGCGGCGCTGGGCCCCGATGAGATCCGCGGGGCCGCCGGGCGGCGCCCGCTGACGCTGGACCTCGGCCGGGAGCTGTGCGTCGATGTGCCCCGCCGCACCGGCGGTCTGCGGCTCACCGACTTCTGGCTGATGCGGGACATCGTCGAGCAGGCGCTGGACCCGCGGGCCGCCGAGCCGGACGGCGGCGCGCTGCGCGACCACGCTTACGCACAGCGGCTCAGACGGGGGCCGCTGCTGCGGGCGCTGTGGACGTTCGGCGGGGAAGGCGGTGACGGCGGGGCGGGGAGCACGGCGGGGCCGGGCTGGATCGCGGAGCTGCGCCGACTGCTGGTGCGGCCCCTCTGCCAGCTGCTGCCGCGCTGGTGGTGGGGGCGGCGCCGGACCCGTCGGCTGCTGCGTTCCACCCGGCGCGGCTGGTACGCGGACTGGCGGCGCATCAGCCATGGCCGCACCGCCGAGGAGTTCTTCGAGAACGCCGCGCGGCTGGTGCGCGCCGAGCGCGCGCGGGACGGGGAGGCGGCGGTCGGCCGGTGGGAGGAGCTGCTGCTGCGCGCGCTGCTGGCGGATCTGCGGCGCGCGGCGCGGCCGGGCCGGATCTCGCCCTGGCGGCGCCGGCGGCGCACCAGGTGTGTCTTTCTGCTGGAGCTGCCGGAGGACGCCGCGGGCGCGGCGGCCGGGGAGCGCTTCCTGGAGCGGTACGGGGAGGCCGCCCGGGACACCCGATGCGCGGCGGTCGTGGTGGTGGCCGTGGCCCCGGCGTCCCCGGCGGGCGAGCCCCCGGAGGGCGCGTCCCGGGCGGGCGGGGCGGGCGAGGGGGAGAGCGGCGGGCTGGGCCGGGCGGCCGCCCGGCTGCGCGGCGCGAGCGGGAAGCCGTCGCGGGCGCCCCGGCCGCGGGGGGGCGCGCGGCCCGCACCCCGGGCGGGCGGGGTGGGCGGGGGGCCACCACCCCCCACGCCGCCCCCCCAAGGGGGGGGGCCCCCCCCCCCCCAG
>NZ_JBHYVB010000051.1:49138-58555 GCF_042750115.1 Streptomyces sp. NPDC059455 | reverse complement strand
GTGGCCGGTCGCGGGGATGCTCCGTCGATCGGCTTGGAGCGGGCTGGACATCCGTTGTTGGCGGCTGCGGTGTGGCTGGCCGAGGGCGACGGGCTCGTGCTGACGGGCCGTCTGTCGCTCGCGGTGATGCCATGGCTGGCCGACCACGCGGTCCACGGCACGGTTCTGCTGCCCGGTACGGCGTTTGTGGACCTGGCGATCCACGCCGGGGACCTGGCCGGTTGCGGAATGTTGGAGGAGTTGACGCTCCAGGAACCGCTGGTCCTCTCCGGTCAGGGCGGCGTTCAGCTCCAGGTCCACGTCGGCGACAGCGACGACGACAGCGGTCGCCGAACCGTCACGATCTCCTCCCGCGACGGAGACGGCGAGTGGGTGCGACACGCGGTCGGCGTGCTCGCCCCGGTCGGCAGTGAGCCGACCCCCGCTCCGCTGCCGGCCTGGCCTCCGGCGGGTGCGGAGCCGGTTCCGGTCGACGACGCCTACGCGACGCTCGCCGAGCGTGGTTACGGCTACGGTCCGGCGTTCCAGGGCTTGCGCCGGGTCTGGCTGGCTGGAGACACCGTCTACGCCGAGGCCGAGCTGCCCGAGGTCATCGACTCCGATGTGGCCGGGTTCGGTCTGCATCCGGCTCTGCTCGATGCCGCCCTGCACGGTCTGCTGGTCGCCAGTGATGGTGGTACTGGGACGGGACTGCCGTTCGCCTGGTCGGGGGTGCGGCTGCTGGCCGGCGGCGCCCGACACCTGCGAGTGGTCTTGGCCCGTGAGTCTGGCGGCGTCTCGGTGACGGCGTTCGACGCTGTCGGTCAGCCGGTCTTGCACGCGCAATCGTTGGCGCTGCGTGAGATCCCGGCTGGTCAGTTCGCCGGGTCGGGCCGACACGTACGGCAGTCGCTGTTCACCGTCGACTGGGTCCCGCTTCTCCAGGTCCCGGCCGCCGTGGTGCCGTGGGTGCGACACGGCGAGTCGGTCGGCTCCGAGAGTCCTCCGGTGGTGGTGGCGGTGGTTCCGGCTGCCGAGCCCGGGGCGTCGGCGCCGCAGGCGGCTCAGCTGGCTGCCGCGACGGTGTTGGGTTGGGTGCAGCAGTGGCTGGCCGATCCCGAGACCGACGATTCGCGGTTGGTGGTCTGGATCCAGGGCGCGGCCGCCGGACAGGACCTGGCGGGCGCTGCGGTGGCGGGCTTGGTCCGTTCTGCGCAGTCCGAGCACCCGGGCCGGCTGCTGCTGGTCGACGTCGACCCGTCAGCCGGCCTGGACCCGGACCGTGACGCCGACGTGGACACCGTCCTGGCCGTGTCACTGGATGCCGACGAGCCTGAGGTCCGCGTGCGTCTCGCTGCTGACGGCGGGGGAGTCGCGGCGTTCGGTCGGCGGTTGGTCCGGACCGGTGCGTCCGGGGAGTTGATGCTTCCCACTGGTTCGGGTTGGCGGGTCGAGGTTGCCCAGCCTGGTGACCTGGGCAGCGCCGCTGTCGTCGATGCTCCCGAGGCGGATGCGGCGCTTCTGGCGGGTCAGGTGCGGGTGGGGCTGCGTGCGGCGGGTGTGAACTTCCGCGACGTGGTCGCCGGTCTGGGGATGGTCTCCGACGGCCGGATCCTTGGCGGGGAAGGGGCCGGGATCGTCCTGGAGACCGGCCCCGGGGTGAACGATCTGACGGTGGGTCAGTCGGTGATGGGTCTGCTGCCGGGTTGGGGTCCGGTCGGGGTTGTGGACAGCCGGTTGGTGGCTGCCATCCCGCAGGGTTGGTCGTTCCAGCAGGCTGCGGCAGTCCCGGTCGGGTTCCTCACCGCGTTCTACGCGTTGCGGGATCTGGCCCGGGTCCGCCCGGGTCAGCGGGTGCTCATCCACGCTGGCACAGGTGGCGTGGGCACGGCCGCGGTGCAGCTGGCCAAGGAATGGGGGCTTGAGGTCTTTGCGACCGCGAGCCCGGCCAAGCAGCACGCGCTGCGAGCCATGGGTGTGGCGGACACCCACATCGCCTCCACTCGCGATCTGGCCTTCTGCGATCAATTCCTGGCCGTCACGGGTGGCGAGGGCATGGACGTGGTGGTCAACGCGCTGGCCGGGGAGTTCACGGACGCTTCGCTGCGGCTGTTGCCGCGCGGCGGCCGGTTCGTCGAGATGGGCAAGACCGACATCCGTAACCCCGAGCAGGTCGCCGAGTCCCACCCCGGGGTCGTCTACCGGGCGTTCGATCTGATGGACGCCGGTGTACCGCGGGTCGCGGAGATGCTGTCCGAACTCGGCGGCATGTTCGAGGCTGGGACACTGACTCCGCCGCCTGTGACGTGCTTCGAGCTGTCGCAGGCGGTGGCGGCGCTTCGGCACCTCCAGGCCGCCCGGCACATCGGCAAGGTCGTAGTGAACGTCCCGGCCCAGTGGGACCCGCAGGGCATCGTCCTGGTCACGGGTGGCACCGGAACGCTGGGCGGGGAACTGGCCCGGCACCTGGTCGACGTCCGTGGCATGCGGCACCTGCTGCTGATGTCCCGGCGCGGCCCGGTCGCGCCGGGAGTCGCGCACCTGGCAGCCGAGTTGGCCGCCTCGGGTGCGAGTGTGCGGGTCCAGGCTGGCGATGCCGCCGACCGCGACGCCCTCGCCTCTGTCTTGGCCAAGAACGCGGTCGACCGTCCGCTGACGGCGGTGGTCCATGCCGCCGGTGTGATTGACGACGCCACCGTGGAGTCGCTGACGCCTGAGCGCATGGCGCCGGTGCTGGCCGCCAAGGCCGACGCGGCGTGGAACCTGCACGAGCTGACCGAAGACGCGGGCCTGGCCGGCTTCGTGCTCTACTCCTCGGCCGCGGCCGTCATGGGCAGTGCGGGCCAAGGCAGTTATGCCGCCGCGAACGCGTTCCTGGACGCGCTCGCCGCCTACCGCCGTGACCGGCACCTGACCGGTCAGTCGCTGGCGTGGGGGCTGTGGGCCCAGGCGTCGGGGATGACCGGGCATCTGGAGGGTGCGGGTCTGTCGCGCCTGCGTCGCGGTGGTGTTCAACCGCTGTCGACGGAGCAGGGTCTGGCGCTGTTCGAGGCCGCCGCCGTGTTGGGTTCGCCCTTGGCGGTCCCGGCCCGACTGGAAGTGACGGGGCTGTCCCGTGGCGGAAGGCCGGTGCCCGCGCTGCTGCGGGGTCTGGCCGCTGGTGGTGTCATCGAGCGCCCGACGGCGGCCGTGGCCGCAGATGCGGGTGGCCTGGCGGCCCGGTTGGCCGCGCTTCCGCCCGCCGATCGCGAGCAGGAGGTCCTGCAGACCGTCCGGGCCGCTGCGGCCGTGGTCCTGGGCCATGCCCGACCCGGGGACATCGATCCCCAGCGGGCCTTCCGCGAGCTGGGCCTCGACTCCCTGACGGCGCTGGAGCTCCGCAACCGGCTCTCGGCCGAGACCGGCCTGAGCCTGCCCGCCACCCTGGTCTTCGACCACCCCGTCCCCCTGGAACTCGCCCGGTACCTGCACGACCAGCTGGTACCGCGCGAAGCCGGCGCCATTGAGACTGCCCTGGCAGATCTGGACGGTCTGCGCGCTGTGTTGTCGGCTGTGACCCTCGATGACGTCGATCGCCAGCGGATCACCGAACAGTTGTATGCCCTCATGGCGGACTGGCGAGCGCAGGGATCAGAGGCGAACGACGAGGACGACCTGGACTCGGCCACGAACGAGGATCTTTATCAGATCATCGAGCGCGGGTTCGGTAAGTAGCTGAATTGTCCGCCGCCAAACAAGGAGTAACGGAACACATGTCCGAGGAAGACGAGCTTCGGGACTATCTGCGAGGGCGTTTGATCTAGGCGTATTGCCCTTTACGCCCTAGCCTCGATCGTTCATGAGTCCTGGTCGGTGTGCTGACGGGGACTCTGTGTTTGTGTGGCGTGGTTTTTTGGGGTTGGGCATGTTGAGGGCCCGGCTGTCGTGTCGGGTGGGCGCCGGGTTCCACTGCCCGGTGGGGTGGTGCGGCTTGTTGGGATGGTCGAAAGTGGCTGGTCAGCCGGGGTTCGGCAGGGCGTGGAGCCGGTCGGCTGCCCGGGTGATGATGTGGGTCCATGGGCATCGGTCGGGCATGCGGAGTCGGTGGCGGCGGCCGGTGGTGACGAGCCGGGCGGCGGCGGAGAACAGCCGCAGGCGGAGCTTCTTGGGTTCCCAGCGGCGGGTCTCGCCGGTCAGAGCAAGCATCGGCATCCAGGCGGGGAGGTCGAGTGCGATCTGGACGATCTCCAGCCAGATCCGGTTCTGGGCGGTCTCGTGCAGGGGCAGGTTGCGCAGGCCGGTGTCCCGGGCGCCTCGGATGCGGTCCTCGCAGCGGTGCGCTTGCCGATAACTTCATCCGCGCAGGTCATGCGGCATGCTGGTATTCGTGGAGGAGGCCTGAAGGGTGTCATTATTCCGATCAGGCTGCTGAGCTGGGCGTTCTCTGCCGATGGTGAGGCGGTCGGGGCAGCGTGGTGTGGTACTCGTTGAGCAGTCCACCGAGTACCTGTCGGCGCCTGACCGTGCGAGCGTGTAGGGGGATGATGTCCGGGTCGTCGTCTGGGGCTCGTAGGTCCAGGCTGCGGTGGGGTCGTCTGCGTTGTAGTGCTGGGCATACGTGGTGAGGACGGTGCGCAGGTGTCGTTCGCCGGTGATGAGGATTCGGTCGGTGCATTCGGCGCGGGCTGTGCGTATCCATCGTTCGGCGAACGCGTTTGACCGTGGGCTCTGCGGCGGGGTCGGGATGACGGCTGTGCCGTTGCCGGCGAAGACGGCATCGAACTCGGTGGTGAACTTGCTGTCACGGTCCCGGATGAGGAATCGGAAGCACCCAGCCCTCTCCTCGAGGTACATGAGCAGGTTGCGGGCGAGTTGACGTAACCCATACGCCTGTAGGACGTGTGGTGACGCCCAGGACATGGACGCGCCGGGTCTTGATCTCCATGACGAAGAAGACATGGAGACGTTTGAGGAAGACGGTCTCCACGTGCATGAAGTCGCAGGCGAGCAGCGTGTGGGCCTGGGCGCGGAGGAAGGAGCGCCAGGTCTGCTGGGGGGCGCGCTGCGGTGCGGGCGGTAGACCGGAGCGGCGCAGGACGCTGTAGGTGCCAAGAACTACGTCCGTGCTGGTCACGCAGCATGTCGGTACTCGTGCAGGAGGCCGCCGAGGCGATCGCGTCGATGGACGTGGAGATGGGTGAGCTGGTCGGGGGCGGTGATCGGTTCGGGTAGGGGGTGGAGTGGCGCGGCGCCTGCGAGAGTGCGGTGAGGTCTGTGCTCGTTGTAGAACGCCTCGTACTCGCGCAGTGTGTGGAGGAGATGGCTCTGGTTGCAGATGAGGGTGCGGTCGAGGAGTTCGGTTCGGCATGATCGCACCCAACGCTCCATGATCGCGTTCATGCGCGGCATCCGGACGCCGGTCTGGACGACCTCGATACCCTCGGCTTGTAGGACAGTGTCGAAGGATGTCGGGTAGCGAACGTCCCGGTCCCGGATCAAGGACTTCGCTTCGGTTCCTGCGTTTTGGAGGTCCATGATCATGTTCCGGGCGAGCTGGGTGACCCAGGCGGCGGTGGGATGTGCCGTCGCGCCGAGGATCCGCACGCGGCGAGTGGCATGCTCGATCATTGCGAGGACGTACAGCGTCGCTCCGGTCAGAGTCTTGGTCTCGAAGAAGTCGGCGGCGAGGATGGACTGTGCTCTTGCCGGAAGTCTCATCCGTGCAGGTCACGCCGCATGTTGGTATTCGTGGAGGATGCCGCCGAGGCGACTTTGTCGGCGTATGTCGAGGCGGGCCAACACGTCGGGATCGTCGATCGGC
The DNA here is from genome assembly GCF_042750115.1 of Streptomyces sp. NPDC059455. Taxonomy (NCBI): domain Bacteria; kingdom Bacillati; phylum Actinomycetota; class Actinomycetes; order Kitasatosporales; family Streptomycetaceae; genus Streptomyces; species Streptomyces sp. NPDC059455. Next base: position 52,776 of record NZ_JBHYVB010000051.1, on the reverse strand, counting down.
GGGGGCAAGGGGTGTAGCGGTCTGGCGTTCGCGATGCCTTGGTGTGGTCGGTGTCCGTTGTAGAACTGCTCGAACTCGCGCAGGGCGTGGACGAGGTGTCGCTGGTTCCAGATCAATGTCCGGTCCAGGAGGTCGCGGCGACAGGTCTGTATCCAGCGCTCCATGATCGAGTTCATTCTTGGGATCTGGATGCCGCTGAGGACGACGTCGATCCCTGCGTCCTTGAGGACGGCATCGAAGAGGGCGGGGTACTTCCCGTCCCTGTCCCGGATCATGAACCGTGCCCGGCAGTCGAGGTCTTCGAGATCCATGACGAGGTTCTTCGCCGCTTGCGCTACCCAGGAGGCGATCGGATGCGCGGTGGCGCCCAGGATCCGGATCCGGCGACTGCCGTGTTCGATCACCACGAGCACGTACATCCGTACCCCCGACAGGGTGACTGTTTCCATGAAGTCGCAGGCCAGCAGCGCATCAGCCTGAGCGCGAAGGAAGGTGACCCAGGTACTGGAGTTCCGCTCGGGCGCAGGATCGATGCCGGCCTCCTTCAGGATTTCCCAGACGGTGGACGCGCCCATCTTCACCCCCAGCACGAGCAGCTCGCCGTGCAGGCGCCGGTAGCCCCAGCTCGGGTTCTCCTTCGCCAGGCGCAGCACCAGGGTGCGGATGGAGCGCACGGTGCGTGGTCGTCCCAGGCGTTTGGGTCGGCAGGAGGTGGCATGGCGGCGTTTGACGAGGTTGCGGTGCCAACGCAGTACCGTGTCGGGGCGAACGAGCAGCCGTAATCGTCGCAAGACGTGCAGTGGCAGCCGGTGCAGCAGCGCTGCCAGGAATGCTCGATCGCTCGGCGTGAACCGGATCTTGTCCCTGCCGAGTTGACGTTCCAGCACGGTGATCTGGTGGCGCAGGGCGAGGATCTCGGCGTCCTTGTCCCGGTCGGTCATCGGCAGCAGGCGAAGCATCGCGAACGCGTGTGTCACACCCAGGTAAGCCAGTCGCAGCAGCACGATCGATCATCATGACGCGCGGATCACGCACTACGCGAGAGCGCCGACTCGAGTGACCGCGGCCGACGACCGTGAGGTCTGGTGCGGGCCCCGACCAGGGTGGATGACATTCTCGGCAAGCGCAGAGCCGGAGACGGTGCCCGAGATATCCGTGAACCAGTCCCTGCTGTCGATGCCCGCCGAGGACGCCAAGCGCTATCTCGCGCTCCAGCACGACCTCTACTCTCACTGCAAAACTGTCCTGCATGACATGGAGGCGGGCGTCGCTTACGAGCACCACGAGGTCGCGAAGCTGAAGGGCCTGGGCGATGAGGCTCTCTTGGAGTCGTCTTCGATGACCGGAGGGGACGAGTACGACACCCCTCGGCGCTACACGGTCGAGGCCCGCGTCGGAGGTGTGATTCTCAGGGTCGGCGCCGACGACGATAAGGACAAGGCGCTCGCCTGGGCGGCGATGCTGGCCCGCGACATCGGGAAGGACCTCTACGGCACCGCGTAGCCCCTACGCCGTCGCCCCCTCACTGAGGTGATCCCCATGGTGTGGACACACCTGAGAATGGATCTAAACTTCTTCCTTATCGTCGGGCCCGGTTGAGTGGTCACTCTTTGGAGTGATCGCAGGGTATGCGGGCGGCCTTCCCCGTGATCCTGAACTCTGCGACGAGATCCAGGAGTTCACAAGGAAGGCCGTGGGATGAGTGTGCTGGTGCGTGCCGGCGAACGGGATGCGTTCGCGGAACTGTCACGCTTTCGGACGGCCTTCTACGGGTGTCTGTCCGCGCGAGCGGATGCGTTCTTCGAACTGGCGGACGCGCTGCTGTGCGCGGACGGCCCGACCCGGACGCCGGTGGAGCTGTCCCAGCTCGCCGAGCACCAGCGCGGCTACGGCTCGCTGTACGGAGCCTTGAACCATGGCCGCCTCCACATCGATGCCTTACGTGACCTGCTGATATCACCGCCCCTGCCACGGTTCGGCGGGCGGATCGTGCTCCCCGTGGACGCCTCCCCGTGGCTGCGCTCGGACGCGGCCTGTTCGCCGGAGCGGCTGTTCTGCCACGTCCACGGCCGCTCCAAGGCAGCCGCGCAGATCATCCCGGGCTGGCCGTACTCGTTCGTAGCCGCGCTCACCCCGGACCGCACCTCGTGGACCGCTGTGCTGGACGCCGTCCGTCTCGGGCCCGAGGATGATGCGATCGCGGTGACCGCCCACCAGTTCAGGCAGGTCGTGGAACGTCTGATCCGTGCGGGCCAGTGGCAGCCCGGAGATCGGGACATGCTGGTGGTGATGGACGCCGGCTACGACGTGATGCGCCTGGCCTGGGTACTGAGTGACCTTCCCGTCGAGTTGGTCGGGCGCCTTCGTTCCGATCGCGTCCTGCGACTGCCGAAGCCGCCGCGCGTCTACGACCCGAAGGGCGGCCGGCCGCCCAAGCACGGACCGGAACTCCGCCTGGCGAACCCGGAGACCTGGCCGGAGCCGACAGCAGTGACCATGAACGACACGCCCCGCTACGGCAAGGCCGAGGCCCGCGCGTGGGACTGGGTCCATCCCCGGCTCACCCACCGCTCGGCCTGGATCGACCTGGAAGGCGAACTCCCCCTGATCGAAGGCACGTTGGTCCGCCTCAAGGTCGACCACCTTCCCGGCGACCGGGACGCGCCGCCGGTCTGGCTGTGGTCCTCCGCAACCGGCGCGGCCCCGGACGACGTCGACTTCGTCTGGTCGTGCTACCTGCGCAGATTCGACCTTGAGCACACGTTCCGCCTGTTCAAGCAGTCCCTGGGCTGGACCCGCCCCCGGCTGCGTGACCCTGTGCCGCTCGAAAAGTCATCGCCGCAGGTGAGCGGGGTGCGGCGGGCCGCTGGAATCATGCCCTACGTGATCGTGTCCTTGCTGTACAAGGTGACCCGGAAGCTGCTGACCGTTCCGACAGTGCTCCTCCGTCGTGAGATGGCGAAGGACGCGGAACTGCTGGTGCTGCGGCACGAGAACGTGGTCCTGCGCCGCCAGTTGACCGGACCGGTGCGCTATGAGCCCGCCGACCGGTTCTGGTTCGCAACTCTGTCCGGCCGGATACCTCGACGCCACTGGCGCGAGGTCTTCCCTGCCACCCCCGGCACCCTGCTCGCCTGGCATCGCAGATTCATCGCCGCGAAGTGGGACTACACCGCGCGCCGACGCACCGGACGCCCACCCTGTGGGTGCCGCATATTACATCCGCCCTGGTTAGGTGCCGGGTGTTCCTGCGGGGTTGGTAGCGGTCTCATAGGTTTCGAAACCTGGGTAGTTGCGTTGTTCGGTGGGTCGCGATGCACCGCGTCGAAGCTGCTCCATGTGCCACTTGGCCATGCGGAAGTGGGAGAAGTCCGTCTCGTCGTACCACTTGGTGCGGCACAGGGTGGGGTGGTCGATGACCTGGCCGACGGCGTTGGCGAGGCTGACCGGTGTTCCGGCCCGGCGGCTGTGCTCGTGCCATGCGGTCCTCCGGGGAGGGATTCGGGGCGGCCGGGGCCGCTCATAACTGGACGGTGGTGGGGCGGGCCGGGGGCCGCGGCCGGCCCCCCCGGGGGGGGGGGGGGGGGGGCCGGGGGGCCGCCCGGCCGGCGCGCGCGGGGGAGTCCGGGGGCGGGTGG